>JASHWN010000569.1 GCA_030044035.1 Xanthobacteraceae bacterium | reverse complement strand
GATCGGCGCCGGGCCCTCGCGCAGCGGCTTTCTGTCCGCCTTCTTCACCTTGGTGGGCATGCACGGGTTCCACGTCACCAGCGGTTTGATCGCGCTTATCTATCTGACCGCCCAGGTACTGGTTCAGGGTCTGCAAGCCGCCGTGCTGCGACGGCTGTTGTGCTGGAGTCTGTTCTGGCACGCGCTGGATATCGTCTGGGTCGGCGTATTCACGCTGGTCTATCTGTTGTCCGTCTGATGGGAGCACCCCAATGAGCGCTGGCGATCATTTGTTCGAGGACCGAACGCCTGGTGTCGAAGAGCGTGAGTCCCGGGCCAGCTACCTGACGTACACGGTAGGGCTCGCGCTTGCGATCTTGGCGACGATCGTCTCGTTCGTCGTGGCAGAGACCAATCTGCTCTGGGCTCCCGGCATCCCGGTCGGGTTGATCGTGCTCGCCCTCGCGCAGATCGGCGTTCACCTCGTCTTCTTTCTGCATCTGGGCAGCAGCGCCGACAGCACCAATAATATCCTGGCCCTCGCCTTCGGCGTGCTGATCGTCTTTCTGGTCATCACCGGCTCGGTCTGGATCATCAACAATCTCAACAGCAACATGATGCCGATGCCGATGCAGTAGGCGCAGAAAGCCGTTGTGGCGATTTCGCAGCGCTCAATCCCTGCGGTGCGCCCGCCATTTCTATCGAAATCTTAGCCCACGGCCGTTCTGCTGGCGTCAGCCGTCGCCCATTGTAAAAGGCCCTCGCCACGCTCGACCAGGTTGCGGTCGCCTTTGATCACGTCAAATAGTGTCTCTTCGCCTTCGCGCCAAAAGCGAATGTCGAGCATATGCTTGCCGATGCGAAGATCATGCACCGTAAGGTCGGGCAGCCATGCGGGAAGGTATGGGTGAACGTAAAGCTTGTCGCGCGGCGCATCGGGCACGAATCCCAATAGCGCCTGAGTGAGCATGAACACGGAACCGGCTGCCCAAGCCTGCGGTACGTTCGCACCGAGATATTGCACCGGAAAATTCGACTCGTTGCGCTCGGACGCGGTGTAAAGCTCCGGCAGCTGATTGAGAAGGAAGTGGCCAGCCGCCACGCTGACATCGTGGGCAATCCGGGCCGTCTCCGTATGAAAGCCATAGCGTTTGAAGCCCATGGCGATGATGGCATTGTCGTGCGGCCAGATCGAACCAGTCTGATAATTGTACGGATTAAACGCCTTGTGGTCGGCGGACAGCGTGCGAATGCCCCATCCCGTCCACATGTCGGGTGCCATCAGGCGGTCCACGACCCTCTTGGCGCGCTCGACCGGGACGATGCCGGACAAAAGGCAATGCCCGGCATTGGATGCAACGGTCAAGACCTTGTTCTTGTCGCCGTCAAGCGCATAGGCATAGAAGCCAAGTTCCTCGTCCCAGAAGGCTTCGTTGAACCGCGCGAAAAGCGCAGCCGCCTTGGCGCGCAATTCGCGCGACCGCTCGGGCTTGCCGAGCGCGTCGAACACCTCGGCCATGCGCGACCAGGCGTCGTAAACATAGCCCTGAAGCTCGCAGAGCGCCTTAGGACCCTTTACGAGCGCGCCATCAGGATACATGACGGCATCGCCGGAATCCTTCCAGCCCATGTTCTCGTAGCCAACCGGGGAACGTGTCTGATATTCCTGAAATCCGTCGCCGTCGCGGTCGCCGTATTTGTCGATCCAGGCGAGACATCCTTCAGCAGTCTGCAAATGCTGTTCCAGTAGTCCCTTATCGCCGGTTGCGCGCCAAGCGGCGTGCAGGGTTATCAGATAGAGCGGCGTTGCGTCTGCCGTACCGTAGTACGGCGTGTGCGGCACCAGCTTAAAGTGCGCAAGCTCGCCATAGCGCAATTCGTGGAGAATCTTTCCCGGTTCGGCATCGCGATATGGATCGTCTTCCTTGGCTTGCAGCGAGCCCAAGATCTCCAACGAGCCACGTGCGAACTCCGGGTAGATCAGGACATTCTGCAGCGAGACAATGAGACTATCTCGACCAAACGGAGCGACGAACCACGGCATTCCCGCCGCCGGCATGAAAACCATATGGTTGGTACCCTTAATAGGTAAACGCAGCGCCGCCATGTCCTCGAGCGCCTGATGAAAGAGACGATAAAATTCCTCGTTGCTCGTCCGGATTTTTGCTACGGTCTTCAACCATTGCGACATGGTCTTCAAACGAGGCGACGTGTCGCCGTTCTCAACGCAGTCATCGGACGCATGGTGAAGTTGCTTGCCGTCGTCGAGCGTGTATTGCAGGCAGGCGTGCCAAGTCTCGTCCGGTTGAAGCGCAACCTCGAAGCTGAGCCGGCCGTTGGCAGAGACAGCCTTGCGCGGCGCACGCATCACTGAAATCGTCACTGCGCGACGAAAGTCCTGGTTTGAGTATACGGTGCGAAGCCGTTGCTTGCCTTCCGACCATTCGGTCGTGATCTTGCCGCGGCGCACGATGTGACCGGACTTGACTTCGAAGATGTCGGCAAAATCGGACCGAAAGGACACTTCAAGCTGAAAACGCACGGCCTTCATGCAATTGTTGGTGATGTCGAGATCCTCATGCATGCCGCCGCTGAGCGATCGACTGATGGTAAGGCCAATGGTGCGCGGTGGAATGAGGCCATCTTCGGTGGCAATCGGTTTGTTGGTGAGGAAGATCCGGGCTGCGTAGTAATCGATCGGACCACCGTTCAGCAATTGCCAGTGCACGCCGTTGGCATAGATTACCCAGTTGCTGATGAGCCGCGTGTCGAAGAAGTACAAACCCTTCTCGCTCGGCCAGGTAATCGTGCCATCCGGGTCGGTGATGAGCACGGTCTGGCCGTGATGAATGGCAATCTGCGGCGGACCAACTTGAACCTTGAACGCCATTACGCGCTCCTGCGTGATCGACTTTTCCCGTTCGATGGCTTCGTTTCCGGCATCAGCAGCCAAGCAACAAGCACCGCGCTGAATGCTACGGCGGCAATGCTGATAAATCCGATCATGCTGCCGAAGTTTCCGACGATGAGGCCGAAGAACGTGTTGCTGAGCAACGCGCCAATGCCCGAGATCATCCCGACAAAACCTTGGGCCAGATTGAATCTGCCGGTGTCGTTCGTCAGATCGGCAATGACCAAAGCGGTCAGCACGCCCAAGACGCTGCCGCTGACGCCGTCAAGCACTTGAACGCAAATCAGCAACGGTGGATCGGTGATCGCGGCGAACAACAGCGCTCGAAGCGACAACGCAGCAAAGCCGATCAACAGCAACGGCCGGCGACCCCGGTTCTGAGCCTCCTGCCCCACCCAGGGAGCACTCAGCGCGACGACGATCTGTGGCAGGATGATCAGTGCGGAGATGATCAGCGAAGCGTGTGTTCCGTTGCGGTATGCCAATTGCTCAGTCGCGAGCGGCAATACCGACGCGTTCGCGAACTGGAACAGGAACAAGCAGACCGCAAAGGTCACCAAGCCGTAGTTCCGAAAAAGGCTCATGCGCCGCGCTCTTGGCGGCGGCGTGGATGCGTGGTGACCAGGTTGCCCGCAAGAGCGACCGTAGTGGATATCGGCAGAACGGACACGTCCTACGGCTGCAAGCAACGGTAGCACCAATGCGGCCGAAACGAAGAATATCGCCCGATAGGAGAAGAAATAGCCAATGGCGCCCATCAAGGCCGTAACGGTCAAAGCTCCCACCGAGGCGAAGCGTTGATTGCGTCCTAGCCGTTCGGCAAGAGCCGCGTGGCCGACGAGGCCCAAGCTTACCGCCGCAATGGCTGGTCCGAGGACGCTGCCGGTCAACCCTTGCACCACCGCAGCAGTAAAGACCACCGGAAGGATCGGCCAAAGCGCCATCATGAGCGCACTGACCGCGACCATGGTGGCGCCAAGGGCGACCAGAAACCGCTTGGACCGGCTGACGTCGAGCAGTTCACCGCCGGGCAGTTGGCTCAACAGGCCAGCGAGACCGCCAGCACTCAGCACGAATCCGATGTCCTGCTGGGTCCATTTCGCGTCAGCCAGCAGCACGGCGACGAAAGGACCGAACCCGGCCTGCATCCCGGCGAGGAAAAAATTGACCCAGTCGAGGCCGCTCAGGCTCGGGCTGGAAGGCGCCGGGTCTACCGCATCGGATGCAGCTGCCGCCGTGATGGTCATAGCGTCGGCAAGTCCTTCGTTGGGAACAAGTCCTTCGTTGGGAATCAGTTTTTATGGCCGGCCTTGCCAGGCCGACCACGCCGCGACTCACGGGCCGCGACAGCGTCGTCCGCACCGCGTCAGTGGACTGCCTACCGCCTCGGTATAGTGGAACCCGCGACGCACATCGTTGGTTCCTTTGTTACCGGTAGACCAAGCTGCCCGGCCAATCCGTGCCGATCAATCAAGACGAATCCAGCCGGAATCGAGCTTCGATGACAGTCAACCCGGTGGTGCGCGATGAGTATCGCCATTGAGGACGCCGTAGCCGAGCGACCAAGAGCCCATATCCTCGAAGAGCAGGACTTGCGCCGGCTCGACGCCTATTGGCGCGCGGCAAACTATTTGACCGTCGGCCAAATCTATCTTTTGGACAATCCTTTGCTGCGCGAGCCGCTACGACCCGAGCACATCAAGCCGCGGCTGCTTGGGCACTGGGGCACCAGCCCCGGCCTCAACTTCATCTACGCGCACCTCAATCGGATCATTAAGGCCCGCGATCTGAACGTCATCTATATTTGCGGTCCCGGCCATGGCGGGCCGGCCATGGTGGCCAATACCTATCTCGAGGGAACCTATAGCGAAATCTATCCTGAGATCGCGCAGGACGCAGCCGGCATGAAGCGCCTGTTCCGCCAGTTCTCCTTTCCTGGCGGAGTGCCGAGCCACGCGGCCCCCGAGACGCCCGGCTCCATTCATGAAGGCGGCGAGCTCGGCTATTCGCTTGCACACGCCTGCGGGGCCGCTTTCGACAATCCGGATCTGATCGTTGCCTGCGTGGTTGGCGACGGCGAAGCGGAAACCGGACCTCTCGCCGCCTCCTGGCGATGCAATGCGTTCCTTAATCCCGCGTCAGATGGTGCGGTGCTGCCGATCCTCCATCTCAACGGCTACAAGATCGCCAATCCGACCATCCTCGGTCGATCGCCGGATGAGCAGGTCGTCGAGCTGTTTCGCGGTTACGGTTACGAGCCGCTGCTCGTGGCTGGATCCGATCCCGACCTGATGCACCGGCGCATGGCCGAGGTTCTCGAACAGGCATTCGATGCAATCGGCATCATTCAGGCCCAAGCACGAAGCGGCAGCAACATTGACACAGGCGCGGCCGTACCGCGCTGGCCTCTTCTTATTCTGCGCAGCCCAAAAGGCTGGACTGGACCGAAGGAGGTCGATGGCAAGAAGGTCGAGGGATTTTGGCGCGCTCACCAAGTGCCGATTCCAGCGGTCCGCGAAAATCCCGCGCACCTGCGGCAGCTTGAGGAATGGATGCGCAGTTATTGCCCCGAAGAATTGTTCGATCAAACGGGCCGGCTCAGACAAGACATTGCCGAACTCGCGCCGCGCGGAAATCGCCGCATGGGCCTCAACCCGAACGCCAACGGCGGCTTGCTGAGGCGCGAGATTCGCCTCCCGGATTTTTGCGCGTTTGCCGTGGCCGTCGCGTCTCCCGGGGCAATCCAGGCGGAGGCGACGCGCATCGTCGGAGCGTTCCTGCGCGACGTCATGCGGCTCAACAAAGCAAATCGAAATTTTCGCCTGGTCGGTCCCGACGAGACGTCATCCAACCGTCTGGACGCTGTCTTCGAGGCCACCGACCGCGTCTGGATGGAAGCCCTTGAGCCCTACGATGTTCACCTGGCGCGGGATGGGCGCGTCATCGAGGTGTTGAGCGAGCACCTCTGCCAGGGTTGGCTCGAAGGTTATCTGCTGACCGGACGGCATGGGCTGTTTTCCTGTTACGAGGCGTTTATTCACATCGTCGATTCAATGTTCAATCAGCACGCCAAGTGGCTG
>JASHWN010000568.1 GCA_030044035.1 Xanthobacteraceae bacterium | reverse complement strand
CGCTGTTCGCCGGCATCAACTCGATTCCGATCATTCTGTTGCTGCCGCTTTACGTGCTGTTCTTCGGCCTCGGCCCGGCGTCGAAGATCGCGATCGGCGCCACCATCAGCTTCTTTCCCATCGTGCTTTCGACCGTCGCCGGTTTCGGCAATGTCGACCGCACGCTGGTCACCGCGGCGCGCTCGATGGGCGCTTCGGATTACCGGCTGTTCCGCTACGTGCTGGTGCCGGCGGCGCTGCCGGTCATTCTCTCCGGACTGCGCATCGGATTTACCGTGGCGCTGCTCTCGATCCTCGGCAGCGAGACCATCGCCTCGCTGGCCGGACTCGGCCATCAGATCGTGCAGCTCGCCGAGAACATGGAGATGGCGCAGATGTTCGCTTACGTCGTCTTCGTGTTGGCGATCACGGCGCTGCTCAACGTCCTGGTTTCGCGCCTCGAAGCGCGCGGGAGGCGGCACGGATGACGTCGATCCAGTCGCACGGGCTCGATGCCGGCCTGCGCGGCAATGACCGGGCATGGGACTCGATGCGGCGCTTTTTGCTGCGCCATCCCGGCGTGGTGCGGCTCGGCGTCATCGTGCTCATGCTGCTGGTCTGGGAGATCGCCGCGCGCTTCTTCATGGACCCGCTGTTCATCAGTCCGCCGTCGCGCGTGTTTGCTTCGCTCGGCGCCGTGCTGGACACCGAAGGCGTGCCGAACGCGCTGCGGCTCACCTTTTTCGAGCTCGCCGTGGGGTTCGCCATCTCGGTCGCGGTCGGCCTGCCGCTCGGGCTTGCCATCGGGCTAGAGCCGTTCGCCCGCCGCAGCTTCATGCCGATCGTGCTGTTGATCTATGGCATGCCGAAGATCACTATTCTGCCGCTGTTCATCCTGGTCTTCGGCATCGGCCCGGAGTCGAAAATCGCGTTCGGCGTCGCGCACGGCATCTTTCCGATCATCGTCACCGTGGTCGCCGGCGTGCAGAACCTAAAGCCGATCCTGCTTGTGAGCGCGCGCTCGATGGGCGCCGGCCGCTGGCACATCCTGCGCTGGGTGATCTTCCCGCACATGATCCCGAGCTTTTTTGCCGGCATGCGGCTCGGCATGAGCGGCGTGCTGTTGGGCGTGCTGCTCGCCGAGCTTTACGTCTCCACCGCCGGCATCGGTTATTTCACCACCATGTTCACCGAGAATTTCCAGCCGACCAAGCTGTTCGGCCTGATCGCCATGCTGGCGGCGATGGCGATCGTGCTCAACGAGATCGTGCGCGGCGCCGAGCACCGCTTCAGCAGGTGGCGCTAGGACGCGATTGCATGGCCGACAAATTTTGGTCGCTTGTCGGCGTCGATCGCGAATGAGTATAGATGCTCGCACACCGCTTCTTCGCAATACCAGGACCGCCATGCCCGCCCAACAAAAAGATGATCCGGCCTTCCTCTACTTCCCGACCAACTATCGCTGGTCGATGGGCCTGTTGATCTGTCTCGGCGGTGCGCCGTGGACCGGCGTCGATATCGACGAGGTCAACCGGGTCGGGCGCGCGCTTGCCGACAAGGTCGGCGACGATGCGGCGTGGTTCGAAGAATGGAGCCGCATGGGCGAAAAAATCGAGGCGCGCGGCCGCGACGCCGAGCGCGCCGGCCACAAGCTCACCGCCGCGTCCTGTTTCATCCGCGCCTCGCGCTATTACCAGACCGGCGAGCGCTTCATCCATCCGCGCTCGCAGCGCAGCATGGGCGTCTACGCCAAGTCCGTGACGCTGTTTAAGGAAGCCGCGGCGTTCATCCGCCGGCCGCGCATCGAGCCGGTCGAAATCGCTTACGAGGCCACGACCCTGCCGGCGCTGCTCGTGCATCCGGACCCCGACGCGACGCGCGGCCGTCCGGCGCCGGCGATGGTGTTCTTCGACGGCTTCGACGTCACCAAGGAGCTGCAATACGGCTACGGCGTGCCCGACCTCGCAGCGCGGGGCGTCGGCTGCCTGATCGTCGACGGCCCGGGCAACGGCGAGAGCGTGCGCTTCCGCGATCTGCCGCTGATCGCCGAGACCGAGCGCTACGCCACGCCGGTCTACGATTACCTCGCCGGCCGCAACGAGTTCGATGCCAAGCGCATCGGCGTCATGGCGCTCAGTCTCGGCGGCTATTACGCGCCGCGCGCGGCGTCGCTCGAGCAGCGCTTTGCCTGCGCCGTCGCCTGGGGCGCGCAATGGGACTATCACGAGGTCTGGGCGCGCCGCCTCGAAGCGCTCGATTCCGGCAAGGTGCTGTCGCTCTCGGTGCCGCCTGAACATTTGCAATGGGTGCTCGGCGCGTCCGACCGCGCCGCCGCGCTGAAAAAGCTGGAAGGTTTCCGCCTCGACGGCATCGTGCAGAAGATGACGTGCCCGTTTCTGCTGCTGCACGGCGAAGGCGACGAACAGATTCCGCTGGCCACCGCCGAAAAGCTGTTCGCCGCCGTCGGCTCCAAACAGAAGGCGCTGAAAATCTTCAGCCGCGAGGAAGGCGGCTTTCATCACTGTCAGGTGGACAATCCGACCATCGGCGTGCATTACATGTGGGATTGGATCGCCGACGTGCTCAATGCGGGGATGTGAGGAACCGTAGCCCGGATGAGCGAAGCGACATCCGGGATGGGTCTTTACGAAGCGCGTGGGCGTTCCCGCATGTCGCTTCGCTCATGCGGGCTACGGACTGGGGGTAATCGCGCGCCATGGCGAAAGCTCGAACCAAAAGCAAAGCGAAGAGCAAGGCCGCGACCGGAACAAAGACCAAGGCGGCGACCAGACATAAAAGCAAAGCCGGTCGCGCGCACAAAGGGCCGCTTTATCTCAGCGAAGACGACGTACAAAGGCTGGTCGGCGTCAAGGACGCGATCGCCGTGCTCGAATCGTTGTTTGCGAGCTGGCCCGATCCGGCGACCGTCAACCTGCCGCGCCAGCGCGCCCGGACC
>JASHWN010000567.1 GCA_030044035.1 Xanthobacteraceae bacterium | reverse complement strand
ATTTCGTCGCCAAATATTTTACCGGCACCGCCACCCGCATCGAGGGCGTCGGCTTGGCCGAAATCGCCGAAGAGGCGGTGCGGCGGCATCGCAATGCGTTTTCCGACGCGCCGATCTACCGCGCCATGCTCGACGTCGGCGGCGAATATGCCTTCCGGGTGCGCGGCGAGGAGCACGTTTGGAACGCCGCGATGGTTGCGGCCCTGCAGCACGCGGTGCGCGGCAATTCCTACGAGAAATATCGGCACTACGCCAAGCTCATCAACGAGCAGTCCGAGCATCTGTTCACGATCCGCGGCCTGTTCCGCATCAAGTCCGCCGAGGAAGACGGCCGCGCGCCGCTGCCGCTCGACGAGGTCGAGCCGGCCAAGGACATCGTCAAGCGTTTCTCGACCGGCGCCATGTCGTTTGGCTCGATCTCGCGCGAGGCCCACACCACGCTCGCCATCGCCATGAACCGCATCGGCGGCAAATCGAACACCGGCGAAGGCGGCGAGGAGGCCGACCGCTTCAAGCCGCTGCCGAACGGCGATTTGATGCGCTCGGCGATCAAGCAGGTGGCGTCGGGCCGCTTCGGCGTCACCGCCGAGTATCTCGTCAACTCCGACGTGATGCAGATCAAGATCGCGCAGGGCGCCAAGCCCGGCGAAGGCGGCCAATTGCCCGGCCACAAGGTCGATAAGACCATCGCCAAGGTGCGGCACTCGACGCCCGGCGTCGGCCTGATCTCGCCGCCGCCGCACCACGACATCTATTCGATCGAAGACTTGGCGCAGCTGATCTTCGACTTGAAGAACGTCAATCCGGACGGCGACGTTTCGGTCAAGCTCGTCTCCGAAGTCGGCGTCGGCACGGTCGCGGCCGGCGTATCGAAGGCGCGTTCCGACCACGTCACCATCGCCGGCTACGAGGGCGGCACCGGCGCTTCGCCGCTCACCTCGATCAAACATGCCGGCTCGCCGTGGGAGATCGGCCTTGCCGAAACTCACCAGACGCTGGTCGCCAACCGGCTGCGCGGCCGCATTGCCGTGCAGGTCGACGGCGGCATCCGCACCGGCCGCGACGTGGTGATCGGCGCGCTGCTTGGCGCCGACGAGTTCGGCTGCGCCACCGCGCCGCTGATCGCGGCCGGCTGCATCATGATGCGCAAATGCCATCTCAACACCTGCCCGGTCGGCGTCGCCACCCAGGACCCGGTGCTGCGCAAGCGCTTCAAGGGCCAGCCCGAGCACGTCATCAATTATTTCTTCTTCGTCGCCGAGGAGGTGCGCGAGCTGATGGCGGCGATGGGCTACCGCACCTTCGACGCCATGATCGGGCAGATGCAGATGCTCGACCGGGTCAAGCTGATCGCCCACGCCAAGGCGAACGGGCTCGATTTCTCGAAGCTGTTCACCAAGCCGGACGTGCCGAAAAGCGTCGCGATCTACAATTGCGAGCGGCAGGATCACAAGATCCAGCGCATCATCGACCGCGAGCTGATAGCGCAGTCGCAAGCCGCGCTCGAGCGCGGCACGCCGGTGCGCATCGCGCTGCCGATCAAGAACACCGACCGCACCACCGGCGCGATGTTGTCGGGCGAGATCGCCAAGCGTTACGGCCATGACGGCCTGCCCGACGACACCATCGTGGCCCAATTCACCGGCACCGCCGGCCAGAGTTTCGGCGCGTTCTTGGCCCGCGGCGTCACCTTCGATCTGGTCGGCGACGCCAACGACTATGTCGGCAAGGGCCTTTCGGGCGGCCGCCTCGTCGTGCGCCCGCCGGCCGATGCCGGCATCGTTCCGGAGACGTCGATCGTCGTCGGCAACACGGTGCTGTACGGCGCCATCGAAGGCCAATGCTATTTCCGCGGCGTCGCCGGCGAGCGCTTCGCGGTGCGCAATTCCGGGGCCATTGCGGTGATCGAGGGCGCCGGCGATCATTGCTGCGAGTACATGACCGGCGGCGTGGTCGTTGTGCTCGGCCGCACCGGACGCAATTTTGCCGCCGGCATGTCGGGCGGCGTCGCCTATGTGCTCGACGACGACGGCACGTTCGCCTCGCGCTGCAATCTCGCCATGGTCGAGCTCGAGCCGATGCCCGGCGAAGAGGCCGTCAACGCCCGCATCTTCCATCATGCGCACGATCTCGAAGCGCACGGCCTGGTCGATGTGATGGCCGACCTCGGCACGTTCGACGCCCAGCGCCTGCGCTATCTGATCGCGCGCCATGCCCGCTTTACCGGCTCCGCCATAGCGGCCAAAATCCTGGCCGAGTGGGGCGCCTGGTATCCGAAATTCCGCAAGGTCATGCCGGTCGAATATCGCCGCGCTCTCAACGAACTGAAAGCCGCTGCCATCGCGGCGGAGTAGAGCAGCGCGTGGGCAAGATTACCGGCTTTCTCGATTACGAACGCGAGGACCGCGACTACGAGCCGGTCGCCGAGCGCGTGCGCCATTGGCGCGAGTTCGTGCAGCCGATGGCCGAGCAGGATTACGTCACCCAGGCGGCGCGCTGCATGAATTGCGGCGTGCCCTATTGCATGGGCACCGGCGCGCTCACTCCCGGCACGCCGGGCTGTCCGGTCAACAACCAGATCCCGGACTGGAACGACCTCGTCTACAACGGCGATTGGGACGAGGCCGCGCGCAATCTGCACTCGACCAACAATTTTCCCGAGGTCACCGGAAGGATCTGCCCGGCGCCGTGCGAGGCCTCGTGCACGCTCAACATCGACGAGAACCCGGTCACCATCAAATCGATCGAATGCGCCATCGCCGACCGCGCCATCGCCCAGGGGCTCAAGCCCGAACTGCCGGCGGCGAGGACCGGCAAGAGGGTGGCGATCGTCGGTTCGGGGCCTGCCGGCCTTGCCTGCGCGCAGCAATTGGCGCGCGCCGGCCATGAGGTGCATGTCTACGAGAAGTACGCCAAAGCCGGCGGGCTTTTGCGCTACGGCATTCCCGACTTCAAGATGGAGAAGGTTCACGTCGACCGCCGCGTCGCGCAGATGCAGGCCGAGGGCGTGATCTTCCATTATGGCGCGCATGTCGGCGTCAACGTTGCGGCCGACAAACTCGTCGCCGCGCACGACGCGGTGGTGTTGACCGGCGGCGCCGAAAAGGGCCGCGA
>JASHWN010000566.1 GCA_030044035.1 Xanthobacteraceae bacterium | reverse complement strand
CGCAGCCAACGATTCCTTCAAACGAATCTTTCAACAGACACAATCACTTATGCTGAAATACATGCGGCACCCGCCACGCGCAATCGAGGCGACGCTTGTTGCTCACGGATGAGCGGTCAGGTGGCTCGCTATGATTTCGCAGTCGTGCAATTCCTGGGTGAGCGCGTCTTCGGCTGCGGCACCAGACAGCACGGCGGCGGGTTGGCCGTAACGCTGTATCGCGGCTGCAACGAACTCGAAGTTCTTGTCGAAACGCAGCGCCACGAAGCCGGATGGCGTAAACCTGACGACGATATAACCGCTGCCGTCGTTGAGCCGGTTGAAGACGTGAACGACGTCCATTGACCTCGTTCTGACCGGGGGCAGCTCGTGGACCTGCACGGTCTGTTGGACGATGCCCAACGGGGCAGCGATAGGACCGCCGAACGGTATATCGACGCCTTCCGCATCGAGAGCTGTAAAGATTTTTTGCAGCGCCGCTGCGTATTCCGAGGTCTCGCCGGCAGCTGCCGCGAAGCCGATGCATCCGAGCAGGGCAATGGCGATCACCAGATTGGCCGCAACACCGAAGCCGATTTGGCGTAGTTTCTTCACCGCGACTGCCTTACCGATTGCCGTATCATATTGAATTTGCCCCGATGCTGCGGCGGATAATTCCATGCCCGCTCGCACTGCGCAATCTTGGATGCATCGCGTCGTACTTAACGATTGCGTGCGGCGGCCACAATCAGCTTTGCCGGTGCTGATTAGGTCGCTGCTTCGCGCAATCCGGGCGGCGTTTACTATGCTCTCGCTCAAATTCCCAAGAACCGCGACTTTATGTCCTGGTTCTCCCACAACTCGCCGGGCGGCGCCGAATAGACCACGCGGCCCTTGCTTATGACATGGACGAAGTCGACGAGCTTGAGCGCCAGCGCCGCGTTCTGCTCGACCAGGAGGATCGACAGGCCTTCCTGCTTGAGCTTGGCGATCGCCTCCCACAGGCCCTGGATGATGATCGGCGCCAGCCCTTCGGACGGCTCGTCCATGATCAAACAGTCGGGATTGGTCATCAGGCCGCGGCCGATGGCGAGCATTTGCTGCTCGCCGCCGGACAGCGTCTTGGCGCGCTGGCGCCGGCGCTCGCGCAAGCGCGGAAACAGCGCAAACACCCGATCGAGGCTCCAGCCGTGGCGTTGCGGGCTGTGCTCGGCGACCAAGAGATTGTCCTCGACCGAAAGCGTCGGAAACACGCGGCGGCCCTGCGGCACCAAACCCATGCCGCTGCGCACGATGGCGAACGAGGATTGGCCGGTGATGTCGGCGCCCTTGAAGTAGATCTTGCCGCGCCGCGGCGACACGAAGCCGACGATCGAGTTGACGAGCGTGGTCTTGCCGACGCCGTTCCTGCCGAGCAGGCCGAGGATCTGGCCCTGCTCGAGCGTCAGCGACAGGCCCTGCAACACGTAGGCATCGCCGTAGTAAGTATGAATATCGTCGACGTTCAGAATGGCCATCGCGCGGCGCCCGCTACTTCACTCATTCGTCGTCCCCGCGAAAGCGGGGACCCATAACCACGTCGTGCCAAATTTCCTCGACAGCGATTATGGATTCCCGCTTTCGCGGGAATGACGGAGAACTCTACCCGGTCCCCAGATAAATCTCCTGCACCTTGGCGCTGGAGCGGATGTGTTCGGCCGGGCCGCTTTCCAGAATTTCGCCGAAATGCAGCACCGAAATGTCGTTGGCGACGTCGAACACGATGTCCATGTCGTGCTCGATGAGCAGTATCGCCATCTTGGCATCGAGCTTTTGCAGGAACCGCGCCATCTCGGCCGACTCGCCCGACGACAGCCCGGCGGCCGGCTCGTCGAGCAGCAGAATGTCCGGATCGCTGGCGATGCCGAGCACGATCTCGAGCTGGCGCTGCTCGCCGTGCGACAGGTGGCGCACCTCGATGTCCTTGCGATCGAGAAACGCCGCGCCTTCAAGGAGCGCGAAAGCCTTGTCGTAGACGTCGCGATACGAGGACAGAAAGCGCCACATCACGAATTTCGACGCCCGCCTTCCCTCGATCGCCAGCAGCACGTTGTCGAGCACCGAGAGCTTGGGAAACAGGCTGGTGACCTGAAAGGTGCGCGCCATGCCGAACGCGGTGCGCCGGTGGCTCGGCCACGATGTCACGTCGCGCCCGAACATCAGCACCTGCCCCGAGCTCGCCGGCAAGATGCCGCTGATCAGATTGAACAATGTGGTCTTGCCGGCGCCGTTCGGGCCGATGATGGCCTTGCGGTCGCCGGGCATGACGGTCAGCGACACGCCGCGCACCGCGCGCAGCCCGCCGAAGCTCTTCGACAGGTCGCGCAGTTCGAGCACCGGGTCGGGGCGTTGCATGCGCGGTTCTGGGCTCCTGAAATTGTCATCACCCGCGAAAGCGGGTGGTCCAGTACTCACGGAAAGTCCCAGCTTACGCTCCAGCATCAGTGGCTACTGGATGCCCCGCTTTCGCGGGGCATGACAAGGTGGATTTGAGACGGCTCAATTAAAGCCAAGCCGGCAATGCTACTCGCAGTATTTGCACGGCGGGAAGTCGCGGCTGTAGACCGGCTGCTTGAGGAACGCATCCTTGCCGTAGGTCCAGAACTGGCTGACGTTCGGATAAGTCTTGATGACGATGTTCCAGAGCTCGGGCTTGTCGTAGCCGAACAGCTTCGTCTTCTCGACCTTCTTGATGTAGATGTTCTGCACCGGATTGCGCATGTCGTCGAAGCTGACCGGGCCGCGCGGCGTGTCGACGTGCAGCGCCTGTAGCTTGGCCAGGAACGCTTCGGGGCCGGGCCATTTGCCGCCGGTCTGCTTCATCACGTCGTCGATCATCATCGCGGTCGAATAGTTGGTCTCCGAGAAATACGACGGCACCTTGCCGTACTTGGCGCGGAACGCCTTGACGAACGCCGCGTTGGCCGGCGTCAGCAGCGCCGCCGAATATTGCAGCGCCGAGACGTCGCCGACCGCCTCGTCGCCCATGAACGGCAGCGCCGCCTCGTCGTAGCTCACGGTGCCGCCGAGGATCGGCTTGGTGTAGCCGGAATCGCGCAGCTGCTTGGGAAACTGCAGCGCCATCGGCCCGACCATCAGCGAAAACACCGCGTCGGTGTCGGCCTTGATGGTCGGGATGTAGGGGCCGAAATCCTTGGTGCCGATCGGCGGCCAGATTTTCTGGATGATCTGGCCGCCGCAATCCTCGAACGTCTTCTGGAAGCCGCCGACCGACTCGTAGCCGAAGGCGTAATCGGCGCTGATGGCGACGACTTTCTTGTAGCCCTCGTCGCAGGCCCATTGGCCGAACGGATGATCGGGCTGCGACGAGGACCAGCCGGTGCGGATGAAGTAGGGATATTTGCCGAGCTGCCGCTGGGTGAGGTCGTCGGCGGCGGCGACCGAGGAAATGTACACCGTCTTCAGTTCGGTCGAGACCGGCGCCAGCGCATAGCCCTCGGTGGCGAGCACGCCGCCGACGATCATCTGCACGTGGTCCTGGAGAATGAGCTTGCGCGCCTTGGTCACGGCGAGGTCGGGCTTGCCCTGGCTGTCCTCGATGATCGGCACGACCTTGGTGCCGGCGAACGTGCTGTTGGTCTGGTCGAGATACATCTTGAAGCCGTTGGTCATGTCGGCGCCGACCTGGGCGAAGATGCCGGTCACCGGCGCGATGACGCCGATGCGCAGCTCCTGCTGCGCCGCCGCCGGCAGCGGCCGCAGCGCCAGCGCGGCAGCGGCTACGGCCGCACACGCCAACAGAGCCGTTCGGCTTGCCAACTTCTCTGGCAATTTGTTCGTCATGATTATCACTCCCTCTTCGTTTTCTTGATCGCCATTTCTCGCGTCTTTATCCGGCGCCGCGTGCCGGCGCCGGCACGGCCACGCCCTTATCGGCGGCGGATGCCGCGCGCCATTCGCGCAGGCGCTGCGGCACGCTCATCAGTCCGCCGGGCAGATAAAGGATGACCAGGACATAGATGCCGCCCAGCACATACTGCCACCAATGCACCAGCGTGCTCAGATATTCGCGCACGAATGTGACAACCGCGGCACCGATGACGCCGCCGATCAGGGTCCCGGCGCCGCCCAGCACCACCATCAAGAGCGCATCGACCGAGGTGGTCAGCACCACGTCGTCGGTGCCGACGATGCCGGCGGTGTGCGCCCACAAGACGCCGGCCAGCCCGCCGAAGGCGCCGGCGACGATGAACGCCAGATATTTGTGCAGCCAGGTATTGTAGCCGAGCACCTTCATGCGCAGCTCCCGCTCGCGGATGCCGGTCAGGCTGCGGCCGAACGGCGAGTGCACCAGCGTATACAGAACGACGAGCGACAGCGCGAACAGGACGAACACCACGTAGAAGAACGTGACCTCGTCGGCGAGGTCGATGCCGAATT
>JASHWN010000565.1 GCA_030044035.1 Xanthobacteraceae bacterium | reverse complement strand
CCGTCGTGGCCAACCTGTTGTGCCTGCCGATTGCCGACAAGCTGCATCTCAAGCTGGTCGATGAAGAGATCAACCGCACGCTGATCATCGACGGCATCCTGATGATCCGCGAATCGAAGAGCCCGACTTTGGTGCGCGAGATGCTGCTCGCTTATCTGCCGGAGCACCATCGTACCGAAGAGCCGGAGCCGGAACCGGCGCCGGCCTGATCGGCCGGGGCGCGAAGGCCGAAAAAGCATGGCGCGGCGCAAACAGGGGCATGCAGGCGGCCACGGCTGGTTCGTCACCTTCGCCGACCTGATGGGCTTGCTGGTCAGCTTCTTCGTCATGCTGGTGGCGTTCTCCAACCAGGACCAGAGGAAGCTGCAAATCGTCGCCGGCTCAATGCGCGACGCATTCGGCGTGCAGACCGCGGTGCGCTATTCGGGCATCATCGAGGTCGACGGCCTGCCGACGCGGCCCAAGTTGAAGAACGCCGCGCACATGCGGCCCGAGGACGCTTCTGCCACTCCCACCCCCGACGAGCACGACCGCAAGCACGATTACGGCGCCCGGCTGGAGCAGGACCAGGCCTTCGCGCTGGCGACCGCGTCGCTGCGCCAAGCGCTCCAAGACATGCCGGAACTCACCGAGGCCTCCAAGCACGTGATGATGGAAGAGACCAAAGAGGGCTTCAACATCGAGATCGTCGATCAGGAAGGCCGCTCGATGTTTCCGGAGGGCTCCAAGGAGCCGTATCCGCGCACCCGCGAGATCATTGAAAAGCTCGCCGCTCCGTTGAAGGCGGTGCCGTACCGGGTGTCGATCACCGGGCACACCGCCGCGACCAGGACGGCGCCGCAGCCGGGTTACGGACCATGGAACCTGTCGGTCGACCGCGCCAACTCCGTCCGTCATATCCTCGAGGAGGAGGGCTTGCCGTCCAACAGCATCTATGAGGTCGCCGGCAAGGCCGACACCGATCCGCTGTTCCCGGACGACCCCTATATTGCGGCCAACCGCCGCGTCACCATCACGCTCATGCGTGAGGCGCCACCGGTACCGCCGGATTTGAAGCCGTGAGCGAATTGTATTAGGGGAGTGGCCCGGCCGTTCCGGCGGCCGCCGGCAGCCCGCAAATATCATTGCGTAGCCCATCAGGAGCGGGGCTCGTCCTGTTTCACCATCCATGACCGATAGCCTGGCCGCTCCCGGCGCGGCGGACACGACCGCGAGTGCCGACGCCCCATACCGCTCGCGCGCCGGCTTTTGGGGGCTGACGCTGGGCAGTCTCGGCGTCGTCTACGGCGACATCGGCACGAGCCCGCTCTATGCGTTCCGCGAAGCGATTATCGCGGCTTCCGGCCCGGACCGTTATGAGGTGTTGCGGCACGGCCAGGAGGAGCTGGCGCGCGGCGTCGTGCTCGGCGTCACCTCGCTGATCCTGTGGGCGCTGTTCATCATCGTCACCTTGAAATACGTGCTGATCCTGCTGCGCGCCGACAATAACGGCGAGGGCGGCACGCTCACGCTCATGGCGCTCGCTTCGCGCGCCATCGCACGTGTCGGCAGGGCGGCCGGCGTGATCGCGCTGCTCGGCATCATCAGCGCCGCCTTGTTCTATGGCGATGCCGTGATCACGCCGGCGTTGTCGGTGCTCTCCGCGATCGAAGGCGTCGACGTCGCGACGCCCGCTTTCCACGATTACGTGGTGCCGCTGACCATCGTCATTCTGCTGGTGCTGTTCGCCCTGCAGTCGCGCGGCACCGCCAAGGTTGCGGCCTTGTTCGGCCCGATCACCACGATCTGGTTCGTCGCCATCGCGCTTGCCGGCTTCTACTGGCTCGCTGCCGATCCCGACGTGCTCTATGCGCTCAATCCGTATTACGGCGGCAGTTTTCTCCTGCACCACGGCATGATCGGGCTGTACACGCTCGGTGCCGTGTTCCTGGCGGTGACCGGAGCCGAGGCGCTCTATGCCGATCTCGGCCATTTCGGCCGCGGCCCGATTCAGTCGGCTTGGCTCGGCCTCGTCCTGCCGTCGCTGGCGCTGAACTATCTGGGCCAGGGCGCGCTCGTTTACGCGCGGCCAGAGACGATCGCCAATCCGTTCTTCCTGCTCTATCCGAGCTGGGCGCAAATTCCGATGGTCGTGCTGGCGGCGCTGGCGACCGTGATTGCGAGCCAGGCGGTCATCAGCGGCGCCTATTCGATGACCCGGCAGGCGATCCAGCTCGGGCTTCTGCCGCGGCTCGAAATCCGCCACACCTCGGCGCAACTGGCCGGCCAGATCTACATGCCGCGGGTCAACGGGCTCTTGCTTGCCGGCGTGCTGCTCTTGGTTGCCCTGTTCCGCTCGTCGAGCGCGCTTGCTTCGGCCTACGGTATCGCCGTGACCGGCACCATGGTGGTCACCGGCATGATGGCGTTCGTCGTGATCTGGCGGATGTGGCGTTGGTCGCCGGTCGCCGCGGCCGCGCTGATGCTGCCGTTCCTGTTCATCGACCTCGTCTTCCTCACCGCCAATCTGCTCAAGGTCGTGGAGGGCGGTTGGGTGCCGTTGGCGCTCGGCGGCGTGGTCATGCTGGTGATGTACACGTGGCGGCGCGGCAGCAAGCTCCTGTACGACAAGACCCGGCGGCAGGAGACACCGCTCGACGATCTCGTGCGCATGCTGGAAAGAAAGCCGCCGCAGCGCGTCCCCGGCACCGCGGTGTTCCTGACCAGCGATCCGAGCAGCGCGCCGACCGCGCTCCTGCACAGCCTCAAGCACTACAAGGTGCTGCACGAGCACAACGTCATCCTCAGCATCGAGACCACCCACACCCCGCGCGTGCCGCCCGAGCGGCGCGTGCGCCTCGAGCCGGTCAGCGCCACGTTCATGCGCGTGACCTTGCGTTTCGGCTACATGGAGACGCCGAACGTGCCGCGGGCGCTGGCCATTGCCCGCAAGCTCGGCTGGCATTTCGACATCATGTCGACGTCGTTCTTCTTGTCGCGCCGGGCGCTGCGGCCGGCGCAGCGCTCCGGCATGCCGCGCTGGCAGGACCGCCTGTTCATCCGGCTCGCCCGCTCCGCCAACGATGCCACCGATTATTTCCAGATCCCGACCGAGCGCGTGGTCGAGGTCGGCACGCAAGTGACGGTGTAG
>JASHWN010000564.1 GCA_030044035.1 Xanthobacteraceae bacterium | reverse complement strand
TTGCTCTGGATGCTCGCTCGGCGCTCGACACCGCGGGCGCGCGCAGCTTGCCGGCCTTGATCAGCGGCGGCGGCACGGATTTGGCGCTGCACGTCACTCGGACTGGTTGCTCATGGCATCGACCAGCGCCGGCGCCGCACGATCGCCGGGACGCCGAGCGCCGCTGCAACGAATTTGCTCATGTCGCACCCTCCCCTGCGGTTTCCGCTTCGATCCAGGCATGATAGCTCGGATCGACGCTTTCGATCGGAATGACCAGGATAGCCGGCGTGGTATAGGAGTGCATCTGCTTGACCGCGGCGCGCACCGGCTCGGCCAGGCCGGCGCGGGTTTTAATGATCATCACCACCTCGTCGCTGCGGTCGATTTGGCCCTGCCACCAATAGAACGACACCATGCCGGGCAGGATGTTGACGCAGGCCGCCAGCCGCCGCTCGAGTAACGCCCGGCCGGCGCGCTCCGCCTCGACAATGGAGGGATAGGTCGTATAGACGAAAACCGCGCGTTCCATGCCCGTCTCCCGCGGCGCCGCCAATCGCCCGCCGCTCCGTTTGCGAAAACCCCAGCCGCCGCCCCGAGCCAGCGTCAGATAAATGCCCAAGCGACCAGCCGCACCACGCTACAAGCGCATCGCCTTCGTCGCCAGCTCCGTTCCGCAGGCGCAGGACGCGCGCCGCCACTTGGTGCGCCGCTACGGCGACGCCCGGCCGGAGACCGCCGACGTCATCGTCGCGCTCGGCGGCGACGGCCTCATGCTGTCAACCCTGCAACGCTTCATGAACTCGGGCAAGCCGATCTACGGCATGCATCGCGGCACCGTCGGCTTCCTGATGAACGAATACGCCGAAGAGAAATTGGGCGAACGGCTCGCCGCCGCGGACGTGACAATCATCCATCCGCTGTTGATGCAGGCGCGCGATGCCGCCGGACGCGTGCACCGCCATTACGCCATCAACGAGGTGTCGCTGTTCCGGCAGGCCTACCAGGCGGCGCGGCTGCGCATCTTGATCGACGGCAAGGAGCGGATGCCGCAGCTGATCGCCGACGGCATCCTGTTGGCGACGCCAGCCGGCTCGACCGCCTATAATCTGTCGGTTCAGGGGCCGATTATTCCGATCGACGCCAAGCTGTTGGCGCTCACGCCGATCAGCCCGTTCCGGCCGCGACGCTGGCGCGGCGCGCTCTTACCCGACCGCGCCCGCGTCACCATCGACGTGCTCGAGGCGGAAAAGCGCCCGGTGGCGGCGGTCGCCGACCACAATGAAGTACGGTCGGTGCACTCCGTCGACATCGGCATGGATCATGAGGTCGCCATGCACATGCTGTTCGACCCCGGCCACAGCCTGGACGAGCGCATCTTGAGCGAGCAGTTCGGCTACTGAGCCGGAAATCGGCAGTCGAAACCGCGACATCGGCCCGTTGCCTGCTTTACGACTTCAGCTCGCCGAAGCCGCCGCTGCAATGCTTAACCGTCCGTTAATGCGAGCAGCCTAACCTGCCCGGCATGGTCCGAATCGATTTCAATCGCCTGCGTTTTTTGGTGATCGACGACAACGCGCATATGCGGCGCATCTTGCGCACATTGCTGCACGGTTTTGGCGCGCGCGAAGTGTACGAAGCCGAGGACGGCGCCACCGGCCTGGAGGCTTTCACCCATTACATGCCCGACATCGTGATCGCCGACTGGGTGATGCCGATCTTCGACGGCCTGGAATTGACGCAGATGATCCGCCAGCCCGGCGCCAACGCCAATCCCTACGTGCCGATCATCATGGTGTCGGGCCATTCCGAGAAAAAGCGCATCGTCACCGCGCGCGACGCCGGCGTGACCGAGTTTCTGGCCAAACCGATCTCCGCCAAGGCGCTGTTCGAACGCATCCTCAACGTCGTCGCCAATCCGCGGCCGTTCATCAAGACGCGCAGCTATTTCGGGCCGGACCGCCGCCGCAACGTCAATCCGAACTATGTCGGACCGGAGCGGCGCAAGGACGGCAAGGCCGAAGTGATCAAGCAGCAGCCGCTGCTCGATAAAGCAAAAGTCGTAAGCTGAATACCAGAGAGGGGCAGGCAAACACATGGTGCAGCGCAAGGATCAGGCTCCATCGGTCGCCACCTACGCCGATCACGAGGTGATCACGCCGCCGCACGAGCTGCGCAAGGCCATCGGCCCGGCGGTGACGGGCGACGATCCGGTGGCGCGCGCTGAAACCGCGCTGGCCAAACTGTCGAGCGAGTTCGGCACCTGGATGCTGGCCGAATGCGAGCGGCTCGAAGCCGCGCGCCAGGACGTCATGCGCCAGGGCTTTAGCGAAAAAACCCATGACGCGCTGTTCCGCGCCGTCCACGACATCAAAGGCGAAGCCCCGACCTTCGGCTTTCCGGCCGTCGCCGGCGTCGCCGACAGCCTGTGCCGGCTGCTCGAGCACACCCCGGAGATCGCGCGCATTCCGCTGCCGCTCGTCGACCAGCATGTCGATGCGGTGCGCGCCATCATCCGCGAGTACGGCCGCCGCGATCTGCCGGAAGTGTCGCACAACCTGACCGCCCGGCTGCGCGAAGTGACCGACGAATTTTTGCGGCACGAGAACAGTTTTCGCCCCGATTATCTGGAAGTGATTTTTGCGCCACCGCTCGCGCCGGGCGGCGCTGGCTCTTGAGCGGTGATTGCCGGTTTCGCGGGAATGAGCGGTGAGTGAGTTACGCCGCGACTGACTGAGTCTCGGCCTCAAAATCTTCCGTCTCCACCTCAAACTCCTCCGTCTCCGCGTCAAAATCGTCCGTTGCGAGTTCGTCGCAGAATAGCCGCGCCTCTTCGCGTGCCGCCTCGGTGGCAAAGCGGTGCAGCAGCGTGATCAACGGCGCCAGCTCGCCGAACTCCTCGTTCTCGCAGCGGGTGAGCACGCGCTCGATCATGCGCCGCTTGAGCCGCGCCGCACCGCCCGGCTCACAGGCAAAGCCACCCTCGCGCATCGCCTCGATCGCTTCCTTGAAAGCCGGATAGGTCGAGACCGGCAGACCGGCTTTTTCGAACAGCGCGCGCAGGCCGGAGAAACTGCCGTCACTGACCAGCCCCGAGACCCGCGCCACCGATAGCTCGGCCAGCTCGGCCAGCGCCCCCTCGAACAACACGACGTTGCCGGACAGCAGCGCGCGCAAAATCAGCCCGGCGGTGAGCTGACCGCTTTCCCGCAGATGACGAATGAGCCGGCGCACTTCGCGCTCCGCGCTTTCCGCCGCGAGCGCCACCGTCACCTTCTCGCAGGCCTCGCGCGCGACACGCTGCGCGTGGTCGGCATCGATCCAAGCGCGCCCGGCAACAAAGCCGGCCAGCATCTCCGAAAGTTTTGTGACCAGCGCATGCCGGGTCGCGGCCGCAAGATCCTCTCGCGCCAACAGCGGCTCGCGAATCGCGGCCAGGTGGCCATAGCGCTCGGCGATGCGGTCGATCGAGAACGGCGCAATGTCGGCCTCCTGGTTTTCCAACAGGACCAGGCAGGCCTCGGCGGTGCCGACCTCGGCGATCGCCGCGGCGACCGCGCGCGGCAGCGCCGCACGACTGGCGACGGCAACCTGCACGGCGGCGGATCCGGTCGCCACAGCATCGACCAGGTCGGCGTCGACGAACAGCGGCGACAGCGCGAAGACCGGCGCGGCGATCTGCGGCTGATCGGCGGCGAGCGCATAGATCACCGCCGCCGGCGCGTCCGGACTGGCCGCCAGCGCGTCGGCCAGCGCCCGGCGCACCAGCGGCCCCGGATCGTCGAGCAGCATCAGCATGGCGCCTTCGGCGGCGGCGCGATCGTCGGCGGACAAATCGGAAAAGAGGTAGGCGCGGGCCAGCGCGCCGGTCGCGTCGGCGCGTTCGCCGGCAGGCGCGGTGCGGACCCATTGCAGGAAACGGCGGACGAGCATCGTTCGCGTGGTGAGGGTTTGTACGTACGTCGCACGTAGGTTTAACAATGCGCACTTAACAAAGCGTTCACCATAAATGTTTGGAGAGGTTGCGGAAATATTAAGGGCGCGAGCGCGCACCGCGCCGTGCAACAAACCCGCCTCCGCTGCCCTTCCAAGCCGCAGCACGATCGAACACGATCTCTTCACGATCCGCGGATTTGCGAAGCCGATGTGCGAGCGGTCCGCGGTGCCGATTCGCGGCCGAATGCGGCTTATGACTTGGTGCCGGAATCCTTGAACAGGTCGAGCAGGACGCCGCCGGCAGCGCTGGACGACGGCGTTGCGCCGCTCGGATTTGCCGCGGCATTCGGCGCGCCCCAGAGCTGGCTGACCAGCGGTCCGACCGGCCCTGTCGAGCCGGCATCGGCAAACAGGCCGTGGAACATCTGGTCGTTCGGGGACGCGGGCACTTGGGCGGGCGCTTGGGCCGACACTTGGGCCGGCATTTGTTGGGCCGGCACTCGAGCCGGCATTTGGGCTGGCGGCGGCACGGCAGCCGCAAAGGCGTTGGCGATTCCCGCCGTGTCCGGAACGATCGACAGCGGCGCGCCGACGTTTGCCGCCTGCGCCACCGCCAGCCCGGGCGCCGTCCAATGGTGCGGCTCCGAGCGCGCCACGTCATAGCGTGCGGTGAGCACGTCGCGAACCGCCGCCACGCTGCGCGCCGCGCCGGTCTGCTTGTCGAAGAAGATCGAACGATTGGCCTGCGCCGCGCCGGCAAAGAAATCGGTGGCCTTGGCGCCGGGATTGCTCGCCGCAAGTCCAATGAGTCGCGCCGCGCCGCCGGCGCCGAGAAAATGCGCGATGTAGAGCTCGCCCTCGCTCGGCGGACGGCCGAGCTTTTGCGTCAGATACGTGGCGTTGGCCTGGGTGAAGGCGCCGGCCATCACCGCATTGGCGGTCGGGTCGTTGCGGAGCTTGAGAATCTCCCGGCGCATGGCCGCATCCTTGACCATGTAATGGCCCGATGCGGTCCGGGTGATGGCGGCGGCATAGCGGCCGTAGCCGAGCGCGGCGCCCGATTGCTTGATGGTGCCGAGCCAGGTCTGCTCGACGAATTGAAACAGCCCGCGCGCCGATGAGGTCGAGGCGCCGGCCTGCGGATTCAATCCGGATTCGACTTGCGCAGTAGCCAACAGATAGCTGAAGCTCGTGCCGGTGGCCGCCGACGCTTGGCGAATGGCGCCGGTCACCGTCGAGCCCGCGGCGGCATTGCCGGGTTCGACCAGCATTTTTAAAAACTCCCCGCCCGATACCTGCCGACTCCCATCGGCCGGTCCCGGGCAGTATCAATGATCGAACCGTATGGTAAACGGTTGCTTAACGAGGTGGAGGCGCAGATGGCGCACGAGGCGGCGATCCGGCACAAACGCGGCGGGCTCTATTTCGAGGACTTCGTGCCCGGCGAAGTGGTCGAGCACCGCTATACCCGCACCGTCACCCAGATGGACAACATCCTGTTCTCCAATATGACGCTTAACCCGCAGCCGCTGCACATCGACCGGCATTTCTGCGAGCAGGAGACCGAGTGGGGCCAGCCGCTGATGAACTCGCTGTTCACGCTCGGGCTGATGATCGGCATCCAGGTGTCGGACATGACCGTCGGGACCACCATCGCCAATCTCGGCATGACCGACGTCAAATTTCCCCATCCGCTGTTCGAGGGCGACACGGTGCATTGCACCACCGAGGTGATCGGCAAGCGCGAATCGAAATCGCGGCCGGGCGCCGGCATCGTCGAATTCCACCACCGCGCCTACAACCAGGACAACAAGCTGGTCGCCGAATGCCGCCGCCAGGCGTTTATGCGGATGCGGCCGAGGTGACGCCATGCTGCTCAATATCAGCCAGCTCGGCCAGATCGCGCTGCCGGTTATCGACGTGGATCGGGCGGAAGCTTTTTACGAGAAAGTGCTCGGGCTGCGAAAGCTCTACCGCTTCGGCAATTTGACGTTCTTCGATTGCGCCGGAGTCCGGCTGCTGCTTGAAAAGACGAGCCACCCGGAAACTGTGACGCATACAGGCTGTATTTACTTTCGCTGCGCCGACATTGCGCTTGCGGTCGCCGAACTCGGCAAGCGCGGCCTCACCTTCGACAGTATCCCGCATTTGATCGCCAAGATGGACGACCACGATTTGTGGATGGTGTTTTTCAAGGATCCGGACGGGCACACCTTGGCCCTGATGCAGGAAGCGCCCAAGGGATATTCGCCCAAGGCAGCGGCGAATTGATGCGCTCCTTCCTCTTCGTCCCGGCCGACAGTGGCAAAAAGCTCGACAAGGCGATGACGAGCGGCGCCGACGCTTTGATCATCGACCTGGAAGATTCGATCGCGCTCGACGGCAAAGCGCAGGCCCGGCAAAGCGCCGCAGCGTTCCTCAGGGAGGCGATGGCGGCGCCGAACCGGCCCTATCTGCTGGTGCGGGTGAATGGGCTGCAGACCGGGTTGACCGACGCCGATCTCGACGCCGTGGCGCCGGTCAAGCCGGATGCCATCATGCTGCCGAAGGCCGAAGGCGGCGCTGCCGTGACGCATGCGGACGCCAAGCTCGCGGTGCGCGAAGCGCTCAGCGGTTTGCCCGACGGCCATATCAAGATTCTGCCGATCGCCACCGAAACGGCTGCAGCCCTGTTTCTGAT
Organism: Xanthobacteraceae bacterium; assembly: GCA_030044035.1. Taxonomy (GTDB): domain Bacteria; phylum Pseudomonadota; class Alphaproteobacteria; order Rhizobiales; family Xanthobacteraceae; genus BOG-931. The sequence goes on along the minus strand of JASHWN010000564.1, from coordinate 617 downwards.
GGGCTCGTTTGCGGGCGCCAGCGCCCGGCTGATCGGACTGACCTGGGGCGCCGAGGATTTGTCTGCCGAGCTCGGCGCCCACGCCAACCGCGATGCTGAAAACCGCTTCCTCGATCCGTATCGTCTGGCGCGCGCGCTGTGCCTTGCCGGCGCCGCCGCAGCTCAGGTGCCGGCAATCGACACGGTCTATGTCGATTTCCGCGATGAAAAAGGGTTTCGCCGCGAATGCGAGGAAGCCTGCCGCGACGGTTTTGTCGGCAAGATGGCGATTCACCCGACGCAGGTGCCGATCATCAACGAGGTGTTCACGCCGAGCCCGGAGGCGCTGGCGCGCGCGCAGAAAATCGTCGATGCGTTCGCGCAAAATCCCGGCGCCGGCGTGGTCGGCATCGGCGGCGTCATGTACGACCGCCCGCATCTGGCGCGGGCGCAGCGCTTGTTGGCGCAGCAGCGTTAGTGCATTCAGTGTGGCGCAGCCGCGATCCGGGTGGCCGTGTCGCGAATAGTCGCGTCCTTATTGGTGGTGAATTCTTGCACCTTCGCCAAAACGTCGGTCGGCAGGTTCTTGCGATCAGATGCAGACAAGAGCGACAAAGCGACGAGGGCGCCGAGCTGCA
>JASHWN010000563.1 GCA_030044035.1 Xanthobacteraceae bacterium | reverse complement strand
CGCGATCCGCAATTCGACATGAAGAAGCTCGTCGGACACGTGGCCACCGCCGACGTGGCGCTGGTGCAGTTGGCACAGCCGCTGCCGGCCGATGCTCCTGCGGTTTCGCTCGACGATTGGACAAAGCCGGTAGCAGTCGGGGATGCGCTCGTGGTCGTGGGTTACGGCGTCACTGTGCGCGGCGACGGCCGCACCGGCGGAACCGTGCGCGCCGCAACGCTGGTCGCCACCGGTGAGCCGAACACGCTACAACTGCGGCTGTTCGACCCGCGCACCAAAGGCGACACGCCGGGACTGGGCGCTTGTGCGGGCGATTCCGGCGCTCCTGTGTTCCGCGAAACGAGCGGCCAACTCGCTATGATCGGCGTGGTTAGCTGGGCCACGGGGCCGAAGCTTTCGGCCGGCTGCGGCGGCTTGACCGGGGTCACGCCGCTCGTGCGCTATCGGGATTGGATCCTGGAAACGGCGCGGACATTGGGCTCGCCGCTGGCGCCGTGAGCCGGAGACAAGCTCACCGCCGACGCGCCCAACGGATGCCTGGCATGTGCCGGCACGCCCTTCCCTTCGGCCTGGGTGCGGCGTACGCTTTGGCAAAAATTTGCCGCAGCATTTTTTGGGGAGGTAGATCAATGACGCGCAGCGCGCGGCTCTCGCCCGCTGGATTCGTCGCCGTATTGCCGCTCCTCTGTGCCGCTGTGCAGCCGGCCTGGGCGCAGAATAGCAACGAGACAACGCTCGGCATGCGGCTGTTCAATCAATCCTGCCGCGTCTGTCACACCAAGCCGCAATTGAGCAGCCCCCAATACGGCCCAGCGCTGTCGATGAATACGTTTGGCGGCAACGCCGAAGCCATACGCCAATTCATCGATAACGGCTCGCCGCGCATGCCCGGCTTCAAATACACGTTCAAGCCCGCCGAGATCGACGCCATCGTTGCGTACATCAAAACCATTCCGGCGCCCGCCGCTGCGGCGCCGGCCTCCGGCAAGTCCGGCGCCTCGCCTGGCGCCGATTAGCAAAAGGAGACGTTCGATGCGCACCCGCAGTCTCTTTCTCGCCAGCGCGACCGCACTCGTCGGCATCGTCGCCGCCGTGCCCGCTTTCGCCGACGCGCTCATTAGCGGCAGCGTGAAGTCGGCGGGCGGCAAGGCTCTGGGCGGCGTGACCGTCTCGGCCAAACCGCAGCACGGCACCATCACGACGACGGTGTTCACCGACGAAGCCGGCAATTACTACTTTCCACAGCTGCCCGACGGCCACTATCGGGTCTGGGCGCAGGCGCTGAGCTACCAGACCGGCAAAGGCGAGGTCGATCTGTCGGCGAACCGCAAGCAGGATTTTACGCTTGCGCCGATGAACGACGCCGAGGCGACGTTCAAGCAATTGCCCGGCAACCTCGTGCTCGACGCACTGCCGGGGCAGACTGCGGAAGACCAGCGCATGAAGCGCATCGTGCGCAACGTCTGCACCGGCTGCCATACGCCAAGCTTCCCGTTGCAAAACCGCTTCGACGAAGCGGGCTGGAACGCCATCATCGAGCTCATGAAGAACGCCAACGTCTATGGCACTTACGTCGGTGGCGAGCGCAAGCCGTCTGGGATACTCGACTTTCACCAGAAGGAGCTTGCCGCCTATCTCGCCCGTGCGCGCGGCCCCGGGCAGAGCGACATGAACGTCAAGCTCGAGCCGCGGCCATCGGGCGAAGCCGCGCGCGTCGTGTTCAGGGAATACGACCTGCCGCTCGATCCCAACGCCAACCTGCCGACGAATTTCGTGCAGAACGATGGCAGCGATTGGTCGCTCGGCACGCCATCGGTGCTCATTCCGGGCTGGGGCGTGCATGACGCCTGGCTCGATTTGACCGGCAATCTCTGGTTCACCTGCAACATCCCGAACAAGCGGACCACCATCGGCCGGATCGACACCGCAACCGGCGACGTGAAATTGTTCAAGATTGCGGCAGCGAACGGGCTTGCCGCGCAAACCCACGGCATGACCCGCGATCCGAAGGGCATTCTCTGGTTCAACATCAACAACGGCCGCGGCGGTCTCGGCCGGCTCGATCCCGCAACCCAGAAGATCGAGGTCTACCTGCCGCCGCTCGGCATGATCGAAACCGGCGGCGCCGCCACGGTCGATTACGACGGCAAGGGCGATATCTGGTCGTCGGCGCCCAATGGCGCGCTGCGCTTCGATACAGCCGCGGAGAAATTCACCGAGTACAAATCGGCCGTGTTTAAAACTGCGAACGGCACCGGCATCACCTATGGCACCGCCGCCGATCGCGACGGCAACGGCTACTGGGCGGAAATGACGCTCGACACGATCGGCGTCGGCGACGGCAAGACCGGAACGGTATCCGAGATCAAGCTCGCTCCGGTCAAGGCGCAGGAGGATTTGCTTACTCCCGAAGAGCGCAAGTTCTACGCCACCTACAATCAGCCTGATTTCAACAATCCGATGCCATGGGCGGAGGGACCGCGCCGCATGGGCACCGACAAGAACGCCGACGTGCTCTGGATCGGCGATTCGTGGGGCGCCAATCTCGCCCGCATCGATACGCACACGCACACGGTCGACTTCGTGCCGCTGCCTGGGCAGCAGCAGCCGTATCATGTGGCGGTCGACAGCCATCATGACGCCTGGACCAATCTGTGGGGCGCCGACCGGGTGATCCGCTACGATCCGAACAGCGGCACCTGGACCGCGTTCGATCTGCCGACGCGCGGCGCCGAACCGCGCTACGTGTCGCTGTTGGAGCGCGCCGGCCAGGACACCGAACTGGCGATCCCGTATTTCCGCGCCCGCAAGATCGCGGTGATGACGCTGCGCAGCCAGGCCGAGATCGACGCGCTGAAGCAGAAAGCCGGCCAGCCGTAATGAATGGCTGGCCCGCCATCGCTAATTTACGTTATATGCTCGCAGCAGCTGTGGCCAACACCGCTTTCAGGGGCAAGGACTCCAATGTCGGATAGCCATCAGTCGACTTTAATGATCATGCTTCGAGAAGTACGGGACGCATGGCTGCGGCGAAATGAAAGGAGAGCAGCTAGAGAGGCGAGTGCACTAACGTTTTGGCGTGATGGAATGCTGCAGCAGTTGCAGGCAATTGCCGACGGTAAAGCGACGAAGGCAACGCTCAAAGAATTAGAAAAAAATTTCAATGAAACTGAGAGGCCGGCGGAGAAACCGATTAAGAGATCGAAGAAGGGTCGCAATAAATTGGCGGGAAGCAAAGTGGCTGATCAAATCGACAAAGTATTGAACGAAAATTACGCCGGGAAGAACCGCATACGATCCGAGATCGAGTGGATTTTGATCGAACGGAAAGAAGCTAATAAGGAGGAGGCACAAGCGCTGTGTAGCGCTATTCGCGCCTTTAACGCGGAACTTAAGCGCCTCTGCGAAATGGCAGATCGATTGTAGACCGCATTCTTGTCAGCCCAAGTCGCCTGAGGATTAATCAAACAGATTCTGGAATCAAAACCCGATCATGTCGAGCTTGGTCAGCGTCACCTGATTGCTGATGCGCGCGGCCGTCGACAGATGCCAGGCGGTGTAAAGCTCAGGAAACAGGTCGTCCGCCGACATGGCGTCGACCGGCACGATCACCTTGAAGCCGCGCAGCGCCGCCTCGCCGCCGGTGTGCAGCACCGAGGTTTGCGCCTGCGTGCCCATGGCGACGAGCGTGGTGATGCCCCTGTCGTGCAGCGTCTTTTCCAGGTCGCTGTTGATGAACTTGTCCGGACCGAGCGGCGGTAGCACCTCTTCGCCGGCGGCGGGCGTCAGCTCCTTCAAAATATCGCCGGGAACCGACTTCGGCACTGCCACGCTGTAGATGATCAGCGCGCCCTTGGCGCGCGCTTCTTCGACGAACTTCTTCACCTTCGGCACTGAATCGGCGCAGCGCGGCCGCCGTGCCGGCGTGCAGGTCTGCACCGTGAAATCCATCACGAGCAGCGCCGTCGTCTTGGCATCGAGCGTAACTGGCTTGAGCTGCGGCGGCGCCGGGAGCTTCGCCTTGTACCAGTCGTCGATGATGGTTGAGTCGGCACGCGCCGGGATCGGCGCGGCGCCGGCCACGAGCACGGCTGCCGTCACGATTGAAGCGAGCCAACTTCTTGATTTGCGATGCAACTGTCCCTCCCGCTGATTTTGCAGCAAGCTTACGTCGCCGCGGAGCGCCGGAAAAGCGCCGCCGTCAGGCCTTTCGTCGCAGCGCGCGAGCCGTTAGGCCTTCAGGCAAATCAACGATACCGGCCGAGGGAGGATCCATGCGCACCGTGACGATACTTGCCGCGTTCTGCATCATGGCTTTGACCGGGCTGGCGCACGCTCAAGGGGAGCGCGTCATGCCGGTCCGGCGCCTCGATCGCTCTTGATGCGCTGATCGCGCCTGACGCCAAGCTTGAACTGGCGAAAACGGGCTTCGGTTTCACCGAAGGCGCGCTTTGGGTGCGCGCGGCGAGGCCGGCTATCTGTTGTTCAGCGATATCCCAGCCAACGTCATCTACATGTGGAATCCGCTCGATGACAAAGTGTCGGTGTATCTCGACCGCAGCGGCTATACCGGCCAGGACATCTGGCGCGTCGGGTTCATGCAGACCAACGGCAAGGACAAGAGCGACCCCGAAATTCGAGGAATCTCCTATGACCGGCTCGAACGGGCTCACGCTCGACCGCGAGGGCCGGCTGATCATCGCCACCTGGGACTGCCGTAGTGTGCTTTGACTATCGCTCGCGCTCGCGCGATGCCGGCACCGCCCTTATGGTCGTGCGCAGCGGCCGCTCCTCCATAAGGACGAGCGCCGCAATGCCGAGGAGCAGGAACCCGGCCGCCAGCGCAAAAATAAAGCTGAACATATGCGCGAGCACCTCGATGGTCGCGTTCTGCGCCACCGTCACGACCGTAGGTGCGGCACCGCGCTCCGGAGCGGCGCCGAGATGCGCCAGCATGATCGCGCCCATCAGCGCGACGACGAAGGCGCTGGCAAGTGCACGGAAAAAATTCATCGCGCCCATGGCGACGCCGATCTGATGATGCGACACCGCATTCTGGATCGAGACGGTGACGACCGGATACGAGCTGCCCGTCCCCATGCCGACCAGGCACATGACGACCGCGACCGTCCAGACCGGCATCAACGGGTCGAAGACAAGCCAGAGTACCGCAGCCGTCGCCAGGCTGAGCAACAGGATCGGCACCCATTTGTAGCGGTCGAGGTGGAGCATGGCGCGGCCGGACAGGAACGAGCCGGGCGTCGTCATCATCACGATCGGGATCAGCGCCAGTCCGGAATCACTGGCGGACAGACCGTGCACCAGCTCGTAATAGAGCGGCACGAAAATCGTGAGCCCGATATTGACGCCCTGCGTGCACGCCGTGGCGACGGTGCCGACGCGCATCACCGGATTGTTGAGAACCGCGACCGGCAAGAACGGCTCGGCGACGTGCAGCACCCACCAGATAAAAGCCGCGCTGAGCAGCACCGCGGCAACGACGAGCGTGATGATCGGCTGCGACAGCCAGGGAAAGCGCGTGCCACCCCAGGTCAGCGCCAAAAGCAGCGCCAACGCCGACAGCATCATCAATCCGGCCCCGGTGAGGTCGATCTTGTGCGCCCGCTCGTGCTGCGGCAGGCGCTTGAGCTGGCGCTGCGACAGCAGCGCGGCGACGATGCCGAGCGGCACGTTGAGCCAGAAGATCAACGACCAGTGCAGATGGTCGGCGATGACGCCGCCGAGTACCGGACCGCCGGCGCCGGCGATCACCCACACCGACCCCGTATAGGCCTGGTAATAGCCGCGCTCGCGCGGCGGCACTGCGTCGGCGATGATCGACTGCGTCAGCGGCACGATGCCGCCGCCGCCGAGCCCTTGCAGGCCGCGCGCCACGATCAGCATCAGCATATTGGGCGCGACGGCGCTCGCCGCCGAGCCCGCCACGAACACGCCGAGCGCCACCAGCATCATGCCGCGGCGACCGTAAATGTCGCTGAGCTTGCCATAGAGCGGCGCCACCAGCGTCGACGTCAGCAAGTAGGCGATGACGACCCAGGACAGATTTTCGAAGTCGTCGAAAGCGCGGCCGATGGTCGGCAGTGCCGTCGCCACGACGGTTTGATTGAGGGCGCCGAGAAACATCGCCAGCGCCAGACCGCCGATGATGCCGACGACCTCGCGCCGGCCGAGCTTGGTCTCAGTCGCCGGAGGCGGGGCGTCCCGCATGGTCCGCGCATCTGCGGCCTGCGTTTGCGGTTGTGGTCCGACGCCGCGTTCTGAAGATGCTGTGGCCGACACTCCCGCGCCCCTTGCGGTTTTGGCCTAGCTTTGCGCCGACGCTGCGCCGACGCAAGCCAGCGGGCGCGGGGCAGACATGCTAGTCCGCGGCAGTTTCAGCCACTCGCATCGGGGCCGTGCAGCGGCCGTTCCTCGACCGCCAACAAGCAGCAAAACGAAATGCCGAGGCAAATCGCGGCGGCGATAAACACCCAGTGAAACGCCGGGCCTAAATCGCTGTGCCCGCCGGCGAGCTTGTCGAGCGTCATCACCGAGCCTTCGGCAGCGCCGCCCAGCACGATGGCGCCAAACACGGCAACGACGATGGCGCCGCCGAGCGTGCGGAAAAAGTTCAGCGTGCCGGTCGCGGTGCCAAGCTGATGCGGCTTCACCACGTTCTGCATCACGATGGTGCTGACCGGGTACATCGGGCCAAGCCCGCAGCCGAGCACGAACAGCAGGCCGACCACTTCGGCGAACGTATGTTCGGCCGGATCGACGGCCAGCACGCTGAGCATAGCGACCGCGACCACCAACCCACCGAGCGGCACCCGCATATAGTGCCTGACGCGCACGATGAACCTGGTCGAGACCAAGGAGCCGAGCGTGGCGCCGCCCATATAGGCGATCAGCGCCAGCCCGGAGAGGCTCGCCGAGACGCCGAGCACGGTTTGGCAGTATAGCGGCATGTAGATCGTGAGGCCGATCACGGTGCCGATCGAGAAGAACGCCGCGACGGTCATGGCGCTGGTGACGCGCCCGTGCAGGATCGCCAGCGGAATGAAGGGCTCGCGCGCGGTGAGGAGCCGCAGCGCGAACAAGATCCACATCGCGGCGGAACAGGCAAGCAGCCCAATCATGCGCGCTGAAGTCCAGGAATAATGCGTGCCGCCTAGGCTTAGCGCCAGCATCAGCGCCAGCGCCGCTCCGACCATGAGCACTGCGCCGATCACATCGAGGCGGTGCGGCCGGTCGTTGCGCGGCAGGCGGCGCAGCGCGCGCTCGGTCATGATCAAAGCGACACCGCCAAGCGGCACGTTGATCCAGAAAATGAACGACCAGTGCAGATGGTCCGTCAGCAGGCCGCCGAGCACCGGGCCCAAAATGCTGGCGCTCATGAACATGATCGATGTGCGGCCCTGCACCACCGGCCGTTCGCGCGGCGACAACAGATCGGCGATGATGGTCTGGGCGATCGGCAACAGGCCGCCGCCACCGATGCCTTGCAGCCCGCGCGAGAAAACAAGCGCCCAAAGGCTCGGCGCCAGCGCGCAAGCGATCGATCCGAGAATGAAAATGCCGATGGCGAGCAGAAGAACGGTGCGCCGACCGTAGATGTCCGACAGCTTGCCGAACAGTGGCGTGGTCGCCGTCAACGCCAGCAAGTACGCGGTGATGATCCAGGACAGGTCATCGACATCGCCCAAGCTCTTGCCGATGGCCGGCAGCGCCGGTGCGACAATGGTCTGTTCCAGCGCCGACAGGAACATGGCAAGCATGATGCCGGCAACGATGGCGCGGACGGTGGCGTGATCGAGCGGTGCGGCAGGCGCCGGCTGCGGCCACTCAGCCGGTTCGGCCGGTTCCACCCGGCCAAGCTGTACGCGCGCGGGGCGCGCCGGTCCGCGAATAGTATCGGCGGCGATGCCGGCAGCATTCCTGAAGGGCGCGTCGTTGGTCATTTCGGCTGACAACATCCACTGGGCTTAAGGGCGAGCAATAGCTTTTGCGCGCAATTGCCTCCACTTGGCCGGCGCGGCGCGGCAATGCAACCGCCTCACGCGCAAAGCTGGCCGCCATTTGTGAGGGGGCAAGCAAGGCGCCGTCCGGCGAGTTTGGGGCCTGCCGGGCCGCCGCGGCTACGCGGAGTCGGCGCCGTACGATACGCCTCCTTAAACATACCGACGCGAATTCCACTGGTGAGGAAACCGCGCATTCGGCCGGGACATTGTTGCGTTGAAGTGTGGGGCTTGCGGCGCAATGCACGAAATCGCCGGTTTGTTGACGAAACTGAAGCAGATTACGGGCCAGCGTTGCTCGTGCGATGAGCGTAGCGCCCGCGCGGTGGCGCTGGTGAGCGCTTTCAGCGCCGCGCTTTATGCGCGCCTCGGCATCGAATCGTCGATCCGACCGACCAGCAGTGCGAAGTCGACAGCAGACCAAGCCCTCGTCGAACTCCGTCAGCAGATTCTCGCGGTGGAGATGCGCCACCGCGAACCGCTACGAACTGCATTCACGACGGCTCGAAATCGTGTCGAGATGGAACGACGCGTGCTTGCAGCCCGGATTGTCGCCGATGGCGATTCCCCTCCGCTATCTCTGGGTGACGTTGTCGCCCAGTCTTGGCCAAGCAGCCGAAGCCCATCGCTGACCCTGGACCGGCAGCTGCTTGCCGCCATGCGCCGGCGACTCGCGGAGCGCGAGCACATTACGCGCAGCAACGCCGCGATCGAGGATTCGCTGCGCTTGCTTAGATTCTATATCGCGGTGGCCGCCTGTCTCCCCGGCTAGGCACTCACCGGCGCGCACCGCGCGCCCGCTTCGGTAACCGCAGCGGCCAGCTCACGATATGATCTTCCAGCATGTCGTCAGGCACCTGCGTTTCGCTGGCGCCCACGCGACCGCGCACCGACACCCCGGCCGTATGTACGGTTTCCGGATCGCCGGATACCAAGGGATGCCACCAGTACAGATCCTTGCCCTCCGAAAGCAACACATAGGCGCAGGACGGTGGCAGCCAGGTGATGGTCTTCAGGCTTTCGGGCGTCAGCCGCACGCAGTCTTCGACCTTCTCTAGCCGATGGGCATAATCGCGGCAGCGGCACGCTTGCCCATCCAGCAGCCGGCAGCCGACATCGGTGTAGAAGGTGCGGTCGGTGCCCTCCTCCTCGAGCTTGTTCAGGCAGCACTTGCCGCAGCCATCGCACAGGCTTTCCCATTCGGAATCCGTCATCTGGTCCAACGACTTGCGCCGCCAGAACGGAACGTCTTCGGCGCCATCGCGTTGATCGTCGTCGGTTCCCATCTTGTTCCAGCCTAAGCGCCAATCTACGTGCGGGTGAGGTGCGGCGGAATAGCCGTGATGCTAACGCGTCTTAAGCCAAATTTGCCCCCAATTTCCATTCACCATATTGCGCTCAGATATTGGCCGGCCGCGCGCGGCGGCGTAAATCCTGGTCGCAGCAGCCATTGTCGGCTAAAAGGCAGGCCCGAACGCGGAGCCCGTAGCCGGAGCGTGCAATCGTGAGCGACATGTTTCCCGATCCGGGCGACAACTGGCGGCCCAAACTCAAGCGGCTGCTGCTCGATATCGACTCCCGCATCGATTTCGCGGTGTTCCAGGGCGGCAAATGGGCGCGCGAAAGCTATGAGCGCTTCACCGCGACGATGGACCGTTTCCATGTCGCCGGCTGGCGCCGCTGGATTGTGGTCGAACCGCTGTCGGAGGCCGCGACGCTCGGCATGGGCGGGCTTTTGCTGCTGCTGTCGCTCTCGCTGCCCGCTTACCGCCAGACCTCCGAGGGCGATTGGCTGAAGAAATCCGACCTCGCCGTCAGCTTCCTTGACCGTTATGGCAACAAGATCGGCACCCGCGGCATCAAGCACAACGATTCGGTGCCGCTCGATGAAATGCCGGACCATTTGATCAAGGCGGTGCTGGCGACCGAGGACCGCCGCTTCTACGAGCATTTCGGCATCGATTTTCTCGGCACCTTCCGGGCGCTGATCACCAATGCGGAGGCCGGCGGCGTCGTGCAGGGCGGCTCTACCCTCACCCAGCAGCTCGCCAAGAACCTATTCCTCTCCAACGAGCGCACCTACACGCGCAAGATCAACGAAGCGTTCCTCGCCAGCTGGCTTGAGGCGCACCTGACCAAGAACGAGATTCTCAAGCTCTATCTCGACCGCGCCTATCTCGGCGGCGGCGCCTTCGGCGTCGACGCCGCCGCCGAATATTATTTCGGCAAATCGGTGCGCGACGTGACGCTGCCCGAAGCGGCCATGCTCGCCGGCATGTTCAAGGCACCGGTCAAATTCTCGCCGCTGGTCAATCTGCCGGCAGCGCGCGCCCGCGCCAATGTCGTGCTCGACAATCTGGTCGACGCCGGCTTCATGACGGAAGGCCAAGTGTACGGCGCCCGGCGCCATCCGGCGACCCCGATCGATCGCCGCGAGGACGACGCGCCGAACTATTATCTCGACTGGGCCTTCGACGAGATGCGCCGCCTCGTCGACAGCTTCCCGAAATCCGTCACCGACCGCTACTTCGTGGTGCGCACCGCGCTCGACATTGATCTGCAACGCTATGCCGACCAGGTCCTCGACACCAATTTGCGCGAGCACGGTCGCGAGTGGGGCGCGAGCCAAGGCGCGGTCGTGATCGCCGATCTCGACGGCGCGGTCCACGCCATGGTCGGCGGCCGCGACTACGACGAGAGCCAGTTCAACCGCGCCGCCGACGCGATGCGCCAGCCCGGCTCCTCGTTCAAGCCGTACGTCTACGCCACCGCGCTCGCCAATGGTTTCAAGCCGACCTCGGTCGTGGTCGACTCGCCGGTCTGCATCGGCAATTGGTGCCCGCACAATTATTCCGGCGGCTTCGCCGGCGCGGTGACGCTGACCGAAGCCATCACCCGCTCGATCAACGTCATTCCGGTCAAGCTCTCGATCGCGCTCGGCGACGGCAACGCCAAGCTCGGCCGCGCCAAGATCGTGCAGACCGCGCGCAATTTCGGCATTGTTACGCCGCTGCCCGACACGCCCTCGCTGCCGATCGGCGCCGACGCGGTGACCCCGCTCGAGCACGCGGTGGCATTCGCGACCTTCCCCAACCTGGGCAAAGCGGTTGCCCCGCATGCCGCGCTTGAAGTGCGCACCGGCACCGGACAATTGGTGTGGCGCTTCGATCGCGACGGCAAAAAGCCGCAACAGGTGATCAGCCCGGAAGTCGCCGTCGAGATGATCAAGATGATGAACTCGGTGGTCGAGAACGGCACCGGCAAACGCGCGCAGCTCGATGGCATTCCGACCTGCGGCAAGACCGGCACCACTAACGATTGGCGCGACGGCTGGTTCGTCGGCTACACCGGCAATTTCGTCGGCGCGGTGTGGATGGGCAACGACGACTTCACGCAGACCAAACACATGACCGGCGGCACGCTGCCGGCAATGACTTGGCACGACATCATGACCTATGCGCATCAGGGCGTCGAATTGCGGCAGCTGCCCGGATTGCCGGTGCCGCAACACCTGACGCCAGTTGCCGAGGGTTCGTCTCAGGGCGGCGAGGAATCACATCCCGCGCTGCTGACGCGCAAGGCGACGCAAGTTCTGACGCGTATCGAACGCCTGCTCGACGAGGCCGACCATGCGCTCGCGGCGCAGCCGGCGCACGCGACTCTCGGCAGCATCGAGCGCAAGCCCGGCGCGCCGCCCGCCGACACGCTCGCCGCTGCGGCCGATCAGAAAGCGGCGCCGGCCTCGCGCGGCGACTGAGCGCCCCGCGCCATGCGCCTTCTGCTCGGCACGTTATTCACTTTCGCCCTCGCCGCGATCGTCGGGCTCGGCACCACATGGCTGACGCTGACCCGCGGCGTCGCCTTCGGTTCGTTGACGATCGACGCCTGGACGGCCTGGCCGAAGAGCGGATCGCAGGACATCGATCCCTATGCCCATGCCGGTATCGCCCGCGACGGCGAATTGCCGATCGGCATCGGCGACGGCGTCGCGTTTTATGCCCGCGGCGACGATGCCGGTCATGCTTTCGATGGCCGCTGCAGCTTTAGCGTAAGCGGCATGACACCGCCGGCGCGTTTTTGGACGGTGGCGCTGTATGACATCCAGGGCCACCTCGTTGCCAACGCGATCGATCGTCATGGCTTCACCAGCGAGGAAATTGTCCGCGACGCCGATGGCAGCTTCACCATTGCGGTCGCGCCGCAAGCGCGGCCCGGCAATTGGCTGCCGACCGGCGGCATTGAACGCTTCGTCCTGGTTTGGCGGCTCTACGACTCGCCAATCGGCGTCGCCGCGACAACGATAAAAGAGGGCCCGATGCCGGCGGTCACACGAAAGAGCTGCTCATGATCCGCTGGCTGTTGTGGATCCTGGGCGGAATCTTGCTGGGCGGCATCGTGCACCTTGCCACGGTACTGGCGATGCCGCGCGCGGCAAGCCAGGATGCGTATTCGCGGTTGGTGGCCTTGACCACAGTCAATCGCGTCGTGCCGCTGCCGGCATCAACCGCTCAGCACTCCGTGCTGCCGTTCATGGATCCGGCTTTTGCCGTAGCGGTGTGCCGCTACGATCTGTCCGCCGGCTCGATCAAGCTCAATGCCCCGGTGAGCGAAGCTTACACGTCGGTCACATTCTACACGCGCGACAGCGTCGCCTATTACGCGATCAACGACCGCGCCGCCGGACGGCGCGCCATCGAGCTCGATCTGATGACGCCCGCGCAGCACGCCCAGGTGCCTGAAGAAGAGGATGTTACCGCCGCTGACCGTTTGATCATCGATTCGCCGTCGACGACCGGCCTCATCGTGCTGCGCGCGCTGGCGCCGGAGCCGAGCTTGATGGCCATGGCGCAGCGCGCGTTGGCCTCCGCGCAGTGCCGCAGCCAGCCGGTCGAATGATTATTTGCCGGCGTCCGCCACCGACGCGAGAACGGGCTCGGATTGAGCGGCGAAGTGCGGCACCACCACGAGATTGTTTGCCGCGGCTTTCTGCTGCAGCTGCGTCAGCGCCCGATCCACATCGGCAGCCGCGGCCTGCGGTTCGACAACAGCGAGATGTTCGAGCGCGAACCGATAGGAGGCGCAGCGCTCGACCAAGGCATGCTGCACCCAGGCAATCACCAGAGCGTTTTCGCCGATGCGCGCTTGTGCGTCGGACGCCTCCGCCGGGCTGAGATCAGCAACAGCATGCATGCTCGCCTCGCGCCGCCGGTCAAGATCGACCACGCGCCGTGCAACGGCGAAGAACGGATCGATGCTCACGATGTCGTTGCGGATGTCATCTGACAATCGGTTATAGCGCGCCGCGGTCGAGCGGACAAAGGAGCCTTCAAGATGCGCGTAATAGACGGTAGGATCGTCAATCCATAATTCGCGTCGGAATTTGCGGTCGAGGCCATATTCGTACACCACCGCGTTCCAGCGCTGCCGATCGAACGGCGGCTCGATCAGCGGAAATGCCAGGTCGCGCAGCAGGCGCTCGTCGTCGGTGAGATGCGCAGCGGAGATCGGCGCGCCGGCTCGTACGGCGGCCTCCTGGCCGACCCAGTCATGGATGTCGTCGGTGACGAGCGACGGCTTAAGCCGGCCGAAATCGCCGATGCTGGAACAGCCGGCAAGCGCGACGCCGAGCAGCGCCGCGATCGGCAATGCGGACGCGCGACGACGGGAGTTCGGCGACATGCGATGAAGCCGCGGCCTAGCGGCGTCTCATGCGTCGGCGCCCACCGCTGTCGGCAGGCGGATTCGTGCGCGGCTCCTCAGCCGAGGAATCCGCATAACGCTCGATGCGCACGACCGGCAGAATGATGATCGTCGCGGATTCGTCCGTGCCGCTGCGGCCGAAGCGCACGATGCGCCCGTCGTCGGGAAACTTGATGACGTTGCCCACCAGCCATTGCCCTCTGACGACCGTTACTGCGGATCCCCCGATCCGGCGTTTGGCGGCGTCCTGCTAATTAAGTGGCATGCAAGGTTAACGCTCCGCTAACGCGAAACGCCTAGGCTGAAGGGCAAGTGAACCGTCGTGTACTGTTGCAATTGAGACCCGTCAGATGGAAGTGCCCAGTCTCAGGAGTTTGGAAGGCTTCACCGATATCGGGCTGCGCGGCGGGGTCGACATGCGCCCGACGCTGCTGCGGGTGCTGACCGACCTCTACGTACAGAAACTGACGCATACCCCCGAAGAAGACCGGCATTACACCGAGCTCGCGCTTCGCCTGTTGGATTCCGTCGACGTGGCGACGCGCGTCGCCGTTGCGACGCGGCTTGGGCCGCACCTTGCACCGCCTCGCCGCGTCATCGAACGGCTCGCCGTCGATCTGCCTGAAGTAACGGCCGCGTTGCGCCAGCACAGATCAACGCAAAGCGTGACGCGCCCCGCGGAGCCCAAGCCGACCGTCGCTTTGCCTGTTCCGAAGCGCAAAGCGGTGCCGGCGCAACGAAATTTGGACGCGGCTGCGAGGATCAACGCCGACATCGCCGGCGAGCTCAACGAGCTGTTCTTCGCCGCCAACGCCAGCGAGCGGCGCCTCATCCTGCTCAACCTCCATATTGCCGCCGCGTTGCCGCCCGTGCCAAGCGACGTCGTACACGATCCCACCGTAGGGCGGCGGCTGGAAGCGGTGGCGCTCGCCCGCAAGCGCGAAGAGTTCGCGCTCGTGCTGGCGCAGTCCCTGCGTATTTCGCGGCAACAGGCGCGGCGTATTGCCGGTGACGAACTCGGCGAGCCCATCGTGGTAGCTGCCAAGGCCTTGGCTGTTTCGCGCGATCTGCTCTATCGCATCCTGCTGTTCGTCAACACCGCGGTCGGCCACTCGGTCGAGCGCGTCCACGCGCTCGCGATGCTTTACGACGAAATCACCACGGAGGCCGCGCAAGATGTTGTCGCGACCTGGCAAGCGCTCAACGTTGAGAACGGCGCCGCTCGAGCGCAGAGAGCACTGTCAGCAAACGGTGCGCTTGGCGCCCGCCAGGCTGCGCCGGCACGGCGCGTTTCGGCGCCGCCGTTACGCAGCGCGCGACGCCAGGCTTCCTAGCCGCGCGCCGACGCCATTCAAACGCCGGCGACGTCGAGAAAATGCCGTCCGGCGCGATCCTCGACCTCGACGATCCAAATGTCGGGATCGAATTTGATCTCGCGGACCAAATAAGCGTCCACCGCCGCATCGGGCGCGGGTTGCTCGGCCAAGCTGGCGCTGAATAGGCGTTCGACGCCCGGCGGCACCTCGAACGCGCTTTGCGGCGCCGGCCCGAACAGGTCCGAGGTCCCATCGAGCCTGTTGATGCGGACGAAGATGGCGCCGGCCTCCTCGGCGCCGCGCCGGCGCACCACCGCAAACATGTCTTCGACTTGGCACCGCCGCAGATAAGCTGCCACCCAGAGTGCGGATTTGAGCCGCATGTCCGCCTCGCATCGGCCGATTCATGCAGATATGGCCCAGCTGGCCTGAGGCGGCAAATCGGCGCGCTCAATCGAGCGGATGCCCGATCATGGCCGAAAGCTCGCTCACCAGCCGGTCGGAAATCTTGCCTGTGACCGGCAGGCCGTGCTCACGCTCGAACCGCTCGATCGCCGCACCAGTAGGCTCGTCGAGAATGCCGGAAGGCCTGATTTGGCCATAGCCGTAATCCGATAGCGCCCGTTGCACTGCCATGATGCGCGACGACATGCCGATGAACTGCGCAATCGGATCGTTGGGCCGCGCCGCGACCTCGCTGCGCAGCGGATGCGCCATGGCCGGCGCATGCGCGGGCGATAAGGCGGTCGTCCCTCTCTGTAAGGCTGCGGCAGGGGCCGGCGGCACTGGAGCCGTGACGAACGGTGCCGGATGCGCGCTCGACTGCAGCACGAGCGCATTGACGATGATGATCAGGCTCGTGGCAAGCGCGAGCAGCAGCGCAACAGAATCGACCGGGCGGCGCGCGAGCCGCGTCCACAACACCGCACCGAGCGCGCCAGCCATTGCGGCGGCGCGTGCGGTAAAACCTCGATGCTCGTTGCGGCGCTTACGCACTTTTCCTCAATGGCTTTTTGGCGGGATCGAACTGCGTCCTGGTTCGTTCAAACGATGACTCTTTTTGCTCGCGGCGGGTCACCTGCCGCAGCACTGCGACCACGTCGCCGCTTGCCTTCACGCTTGACGCTCCCGTTGTTTGGTCGAGCGGCCGGCATTGCATTTCAATCCGAACGAACGGCGCCGCATTGCTGCGCTCACTGCCGCCGTCCCGGCATACCCGAAACTCCGCCGAGCGGCTTTCCGAGAGTGCCGCCGCGTCGCCGAGCGCCATCAGATAAGCCGGACGGTCAGCGACATGAACGCGCTGCAAAAGGCCGCGGCCGTGGAGCGCGGGAATCGGCACGCCGAACAGGGCTTCGGCGCCAGGCGAAGCGAACAGCACGTCGCCGTCCGGTCCATGGCGCGTGATGACATCCGTCATCGTGTGCGCCAACAGCCGATAACGGTCTTCCTGCGCCTGGAGCAGCGAGGAGCGGGAGCGCGCCAAATTCTCGGCGGCAAGCGCCAGGGCGGCGGCATAAAGTACGGCGGATGCGATGCCGAGCGCGGCGAGCGCGCTGCCTCCTTGGCCGCCGCGTGCCGGCAACAGATGCAGCGCGCCGAGCAGAACCAGCGCGGCAACTATGCCCAGGGCCGCCGTCGATGCCATCGCGATAACCCGGCGCGACGCCGACAGCACAGCCTCAAGCGGCGCCACCACCAGCCAGGCGACCGCATATGAGCCGACGCCGCCGGTCGACACTGCAGCAATCAACGCAAAGACCGCGAGCGCCAGCGCCGAGATCAAATGCGCGCTTTCGCAGTCGCCCGTGCGTGACAAAAAGCATGCCGAGAAGATCGGTACCGCCGGCCACCCGAAAACGACGAATTCCGCACTGCTCGGTGTCCCGCGCACGATCAGATAGAACGGTAATGCTGCGAGCGCGACGACACCGCCGATCAGCCGCGGCGCAATGAAGGCGCGGTGGCGCCCCGCGGTCAGCGTATCCTGCTGCGCCGACGGATGAACGAGGGTCTCTACGTAATCCCGGATTGGCGCGAAGGCACCCACGTTCCCCACGCACGTCCGTTGCTGCAGACGCGCTCCCCTTGTTGTGCGCGGGATCGTGTCAGACGCCGCTTAAACGAACCCTAAAGGAAGCGCGCACCCGCCAGGCGCGGCGTTGCTCGGAGCCTTCGCGGCCCGCTTTAGCATCATGGAATCATGCGACATGGTGAACGGGCTGTTGCCGGCCCGGAAGAAGCGTCATTGCGACGCACGTTGTGCTCAATTGATGCAGCGATCGAACTGCCACGAGCGACGGCGGAAGTCGATCCCGACGGCCGGCATTCGCCAAAATTTTAGGTAAACAATTTTTTTCCCACATCGTTCGGATTGCGCAAAAATTTGCAGCGTATTCTGTTCGATTATGGACAAAAACGATCCGACCCTGCGAACGCGGCCTTCAGCGCCGGCTGTTATCGTGCGAACTGATGCGGCAATGCGGGCCGCCGGGGATTTGGGACTGATGTTCTTCCTGCTGCGATTGGCGTTCTGGCTCGGACTCGTGCTGGTGCTGCTGCCGACTGGCAGCGCACAGCACGGTGCAGCCAACGGCGAGGTCCATGCCGCCGACGC
>JASHWN010000562.1 GCA_030044035.1 Xanthobacteraceae bacterium | reverse complement strand
AGCCGCGCATCACGCTTGCCGCCGATGGCGAGAAGCGCACGCTCGCCGTCGAGGACAACGGCATCGGCATGTCGCGCGACGAAATGGTGGAGGCGCTCGGCACCATCGCGCGCTCGGGCACCAAGGCGTTCATCGACCGGATCGCGGCGGCGGATGCGGCGGATAGTGACGCCGAAGACAACGCGCTGATCGGCCGGTTCGGCGTCGGCTTTTATTCGGCTTTCATGGTCGCCGACCGCGTCGACGTGATTTCGCGCCGCGCCGGCAGCGACGCGACTTGGCTGTGGTCGTCGGACGGCCAGGGCACGTTCTCCGTCACCGCACTGCCGGCCGACGCGATGCGTCGCGGCACGCGCGTCACTCTGCACCTGAAAGAAGACGCCAAATCTTATACCGAACGGTTCACGCTCGAACGGCTGGTGAAGGCGCAATCCGGACACGTGCCGGTGCCGATTGCGCTCATCGACAAGCCCGGTGCCGAGCCGGCCGAGATCAGCGACGGCGCCGCGCTGTGGGCCAAGCCGAAGTCCGAAATCACGCCCGGCGATTACACCGATTTCTACCGCAGCATCGCCGGCCAGTTCGACGATCCGGCGCTCACCGTGCATTTCCGCGCCGAGGGCCGCCAGGACTACACGACGCTGTTCTTCGTGCCCGGCTCGCGGCCGTTCGATTTGTTCGATCCCGACCGCAAAGGCCGCATCAAGCTCTACGTCAAGCGCGTGTTCATCACCGACGATGCCGACATCCTGCCGCGCTATTTGCGCTTCGTCCGCGGCCTGGTCGACAGCGCCGATCTGCCGCTCAACGTATCGCGCGAAAAGATCCAGGAGAGTCCGCTGCTCGCCGCGATCCGCAAGGGCGCCACCCACCGCGTCCTCTCCGAGCTCGAACGCCTTGCCGACAAGGAGCCGGTGGCTTTCCAGAAAATCTGGGAAACGTTTGGCGCGGTGTTGAAGGAAGGCATCTACGAGGATTTCGAGCGCCGCGACGCCTTGCTGGCGCTGGCGCGTTTCAAAACCACCGCCGCAACGGATGCTTCGCCGTGGCGCAGCCTCAAGGACTATGTCGCCGCGATGAAGCCGAACCAGACGGCGATCTATTATCTGGCCGGCGACGATCTGGAGCGGCTCAAATCCTCGCCGCATCTTGAAGGTTTTCGCGCCCGCGGCGTCGAGGTCCTCCTGCTGCCCGATCCGGTCGACTCGTTCTGGGTCATGCCGGGCGTCTCGTTCGACGGCAAGCCGTTCAAATCGGTGACGCAAGGGGCCGCGGATCTCGCCGCCATTGGCGGCGGCGACGCCAAGGAGGAGGCGCAGACCGAAGCCGCGCCCGCGGTCAAAATCTTTATCGCCTTTTTGAAATCAACTCTCGGCGACGCGGTGTCGGACGTGCGCATCTCGGACCGACTGACCGACAGCGCGGTCTGTCTGGTGGCACCCGAAGGCGGACCCGACCGGGCGCTGGAAAGAATATTGGCGAGCGCGGGCCGGCTGCCGTCGGCGGCCAAGCCGATCCTCGAAGTCAATCCGCGTCATGAGCTGATCGTGGCGCTCGCCGGGCTTGCCGAAAGCGACCGCGCCTTCAAGGAGGACGCCGCGCATTTGTTGTTCGAGGAGGCGCACCTGCTCGACGGCGACCGCCCAACCGAACCGCGGCAGTTTGCCGACCGGCTGAGCCGCGTGCTGGCGCGCGGCGTGCCCGGTAACGCCGCAGCGGGCACCGCTTAGCGGCGCGCTCGCTGCAATTATCGCTCGATTTATTCGGCCGGCGTGACCGGGATGCGCTGAGGCTGGAGCTCGGGCGAGATCGGCGGCGAGGGTCCGCCGTGGTCGGTGACGTCCGGAACGACGGACTTCGACCCGCGCATCCGGACGTAGATCTGCGTGCCGATCAGGATGACGCACAAAGCGACGAACACGGCGCTGATCGGCCGCGTCACGAACACCGTCATGTCGCCGCGCGCGATCAGCATGGCGCGGCGGAAGTTCTCCTCGAAGCGCGGGCCCAGCACGAAGCCGAGCAGGATCGGCGCCGGATGAAAGCCGAGGCGCAGCAGCACGTAGCCGAAGGCGCCGATGACCACCACCTCGCCGACCTGGAAGAAGTCGTTGTTGGCGGCATAGACGCCGATGCAGACGAAGAACAGCGCGCTCGGATAGAGGAAGCGATAGGGGATCGCCAGCATCTTCACCCAGACGCCGATCAGCGGCACGTTGAGCAGCACCAACAGGATGTTGCCGATCCAGAAGCTGGCGACCAGGCCCCAGAAGATGTCGGGGTGCTGCGAAATGAGCTGCGGTCCCGGGACGATGCCCTGGATCATCAGCGCGCCGAGCAGGAGCGCCATCACGGCGTCGCCCGGGATGCCGAGACTCATGGTCGGGATGAAATCGCCCTGCACCGAGGAGTGCGTCGAGGCCTCGGGACAGACCACGCCTTCGATGAGGCCAGTGCCGAATTTTTCCGGATGTTTGGAGATTTTCTTCTCGGTCGCATAGGCGACGAACGATGCGATCGTCGGGCCGGTGCCGGGGATGAGCGAGCACAGGCTGCCGACGATGGTGCCGCGCCACATCGGGAAGAACGCCTTTTTGAAGTCGGCCTTGCTCGGCCGCATGTCGCTGAGGCGGACGTTGGTGTATTTGGTGTTGATCGGGGCGATCTGATTGACGCTGCTCATGAACTCGGCGATGTCGAACAGGCCGAGCGCCAGCGCGATCAATTCGATGCCGTCGTCGAGCTCGGTCATGCCGAAGGTGTAGCGCTCGGAGCCGGTCTCGAGGTCGGTACCGACCGAGCCGAGGAACAGGCCGAGCACGGTCATCGCCACGCCCTTGAGCGGCGAGCCGCGCGCCAGCGTCGATCCGGCCAATAGGCCAAGCAACATCAGCGAGCAGACTTCTGCCGGGCCGAACTGCAACGCCGCTTTCACCAAGAGCGGCGACAGGAAGATCATTTCGGTGATGCCCCACGACGCGCCGACGAAGGAAGCGAACACCGTCAGGCCGAGCGCAACGCCGCCGCGCCCCTGCTTGGTCATCGGGAAGCCGTCGAGACAGGTCACCGCATGTGGCGGATGGCAGGGCAAGTTCAGCAATATCGAGCAGATTGCTCCGCCATATTGCGCGCCGTACATCACGCCGGCGAGCATCAGGATGGCGCCGACCGGCTTCATGCCGAAGGTCAGCGGCAACAGGATCGAGATGGTCGCGAGCGGGCCCATGCCGGGCAGCACGCCGACCATGTTGCCGACCAAAACTCCGACGAAGCACCACCACAGATTATGCGGTTCGAGCGCGACCCCGAACCCGTGCCAAAGGTCCGTAAGTGCCGTTGCGATCACAGGCCACCCCCCCAGGTGAATATCGGCATCGGGACCTGGAGAAAGTACGAGAACAGGCTGACGCCGAAGACAGTGACGACGGTTGATAGGACAATCGTGCTAAGCCACGTCGCGGAGCGATCGCCCAGCGCCGCGACAAAGACGCAGGCAAACGTTCCCGGCGCCATGCCGAGGAAGCGTCCGAATACGATGAAAGCCACCGGGCTCATGAGGATGCAGAACCAGGCCCACCATTGCGGATTGGGCGGCAGGATGCTCTCGTCGTGCTGGCCATCGGACGGCGCCAGCGCGGCGGCGCCGATCGCAATGCCGATGAGAATGAGGATGACGCCGAGCGCGGTCGGCAAAAAGCCCGGCCCCATATGCATCAGGGTGCCGGACCGGTAGGTTGCTCCCTTGAGAGCGATGCCGAGGCCGAGCAGGATCATCAATCCGCCGGCGTAAAAGTCGCGCTTGCGTACAAGGCTGCCGATCAGGCTGGAAGGCCGCACACTTTCCCTCCCGGCCCAGCATCGGGCCGTATTGTTTTACGGAATCTGTTGCCCGCCTTCGTCGCTCAGGAACAACCGCAATCGTCCATCGCTGCCGCGCTCACGCGGTGTCGCGGGCCGCTAGCAGCACCTCATCACGACACGCGGACCGCCGACAAACCCTGCTTACGGCAGGCGCTAAACGATATAGGTCACCGGGACAGGACGCAACTGCCATCTGGGCGGCGCTTTGTGCTTTCATTGTCGCGGTTTGCGGCCGTCTTCCTGGTCATCGGGAACTCAGTCGATAACTCCGCTTCATGCGATCGGTTCGCTGAGCGGCGCGAGGAGATCGGGGTCGTCATTGCGCACATTGCCGACCCGGCGGTCCACCGCCCAGGCGCTCATGGCGGCGCCAGGATAAGGCCGCAGCATGGCGGACAAGTCGGGTTCGCTTGTGATGGTCTCGCCGAGCCAGGCCGGCCAGTGCTCGGGCGCCAGCAGGACCGGCATGCGATCGTGCAGAGGCATCAGCTTCTCATTCGCTGAAGTCGTGAGAATAGCGAACGATTTAAGCGGCTTGCCGCCCTTTGTTGTGGGATCGCACCAGCTGTCCCATAAGCCCGCAAAGGTCATCGGTCCGCGATTGGCAAGCGCCACAGCAAACGGCTGTTTATCGGCTGCGCGCCACTCGTAGTAAGCGTCGGCGATGACGAGGCAGCGGCGCCCGGCCGTCCAGGCGCCACGGAAGGCCGGCCGCATGCGCACGTCTTCGGCCCGGGCGTTGAAGGTGGAGCGCCCGATCGCAACGGTTTTGGCCCATGGCGGGACGAGGCCCCAGCGCATCAGGGTCAGAATGCGGCGGCCGTCGCGCGACACGACCACGGGAAGCTGCGAGGTCGGAGCAGCGTTCCAACGCGGCCGGTAGTCGCCGGTATCGTCCCAATCGATGGCGAGATCGAGCTTAATTTCGGAAACGTCTTGGGGAAGTTTGGCGCGGCCGCACATTGGTATGATCCTTTGGGCGTGGTCCTTTGCGATTTCAGTGAAAATCCCGGCTGCGCAGCGGCAGTGCAGTCTCTTGCGGCAGCGGACCGCCGGACAATTTCGGTGAGAACAGATCGCCGCCGTCGCGCAGCCACGGCAACAGCGCGGAAAGATCGACAAAACTTTCGGCCACGACGTGGATCACGAGGCCGGCGCGCTGCAGGCGGCCGCGCACGGCAAGAAAGCGTGCGGTCATCACGACGCGGCGATTTTTTTCGAAAACCTTCGGCCAGACGATGATGTTGGCGATGTCGGTTTCGTCCTCCAGCGTCATGAATACGACGCCTTTCGAGGTGCCCGGCCGCTGCCGCACCAGAACCAGACCGGCAACGGTAATCGTTGCGTCTTGCTCCAACGCCTCGTTGCGGGTCTCGACGTTGCGGGCGGCGCCGAGCGCGACGAGGCGGTCGCGGAAAAACCGCACCGGATGGTCTTTGAGCGACAGGCCGGTCGCCACGTAATCCTCGACCACGTGCTCGGAAAGCGGCATGGCGGGAAGCGCGACGGTTGCTTCGGGAAAAAGCTCGTCGCTCAAATGCGGCCGCAACAGCGGCAATTCTTCTTTGCCATAGGAAGCCGGGCGCCGCTTCGGGCGCGCGCCGATCACGTCGAGCCGCCGCGCCGCCCACAACGCGGCGCGCCGGTCGAGATGAAGCGAACGGAACGCGTCGGCTTCCGCCAGCCGCTCGATGGTGAAGCGCGAGACGCCGGCGATTGCCGCGAGCCGCTCGATCGAGGAAAAGCCGTTGCCGCGCGCCGCGATGAGCTTGTTCAGCTCGTCTTGCGCAAGTCCGTGGACAAGACGGAAGCCAAGCCGCACCGCATGGCCGGCTGCCATCCGGCCCCCTCCCATCCCTCCCCCGCAAGCGGGGGAGGATAAATTGACGAACCCTCCCCCGCTTGCGGGGGAGGGTAGGGTGGGGGCCGGTTCAAGCGTGCAATCCCATTGGCTGAAATTGACGTCGACCTCGCGGATTTCAACGTTGTGCGCGCGGGCATCGCGCACCAGCTGCGCCGGCTGATAAAAACCCATCGGCTGGCTGTTGAGGATGGCGGCGCAGAACACGTCCGGATAACGGCACTTGAGCCACGCCGAGGCATAGACCAGCAGCGCGAAGCTCGCGGCGTGGCTTTCCGGAAAACCGTATTCGCCGAAACCTTCGATCTGGCCGAAACAATGCTCGGCGAAGCTGCGGTCGTAGCCGCGCACGGTCATGCCGTTGATGAACTTGTCGCGGAACAGATGGACCTTGCCGGTGTGGCGGAACGTCGCCATGGCGCGGCGCAGCCCGTCCGCCTCGTCGGGCGTGAACTGCGCCGCCGTGATCGCGATCTGCATCGCCTGTTCCTGAAACAGCGGCACGCCGAGCGTGCGCTTGAGCACGTCTTTGAGCTCATCGCGGTCGCCCTGCGACGGATGCGGCGACGGATAATCGGGTTCTTTGCCGCCTCGCAGCGCGTCGCGGCGGCGCAGGTAGGGATGCACCATGTCGCCCTGGATCGGGCCGGGCCGCACGATGGCGACCTCGATGACGAGGTCGTAAAAGCATTGCGGTTTGAGCCGCGGCAGCATCGACATCTGGGCGCGGCTCTCGACCTGGAAGACGCCGGTCGAGTCGGCGCGCGACAGCATCGCGTAGACGGCGGGATCGTCCTGCGGCAGGCTCGCCAGCGTTAAATCCTGGCCGTAATGCGCCTTGAGAAGGTCGAGCCCGCGACGCAGGCAGCTCAGCATGCCGAGCGCCAGCACGTCGACCTTCATCAGGCCGAGCGTGTCGATGTCGTCCTTGTCCCATTCGATGAAGGTGCGCTCGTCCATGGCGGCATTGCCGATGGGGACGGTCTCGTCGAGCGGCAGGCGGGTGAGCACGAAGCCGCCGACGTGCTGCGACAGATGGCGGGGAAAGCCGATCAGCTCGTCGGCGAGCGCGACGGCCTGCCGGATCGCCGGATTGTTTGGATCGAGGCCGGCCTGGCGAATCTGATCGTCCGGCAAGCCTTCGTCGGAGGAGCCCCAGACCGTCTTGGCGAGCGCCGCGGTGACGTCCTCGGTCAGCCCCAAAACCTTGCCGACTTCGCGGATGGCGCGGCGCGAACGGTAATGCACCACGGTGGCGCAGATCGCCGCGCGGTCGCGGCCATAGCGCTTATAGATGTGCTGGATGACCTCCTCGCGCCGCTCGTGCTCGAAATCGACGTCGATGTCGGGCGGCTCGCCGCGGTTTTCGGAAATGAAGCGGGCGAACAGGAGATTGCTTGCGTTCGGATTGACCTCGGTGATGCCGAGGCAATAGCAAACTGCGCTGTTGGCTGCCGAGCCGCGGCCCTGGCAGAGAATATTTTGTTCTTTACGGGCATAAGCGACGACATCTTGGACGGTGAGGAAATAGCGGGCGTATTGCAGCTTCGCGATCAGCGCCAGCTCCTCATGCAGCCGCTGCGCAACTTCAGGCGGAACGCCGCCGGGGAATCGATCCTTTGGATAGCGTTCCGCGGCACCGGCCCAG
>JASHWN010000561.1 GCA_030044035.1 Xanthobacteraceae bacterium | reverse complement strand
GAATACCTGGAAGGAAATGGCTCTCATCGAGTCAAACAATACCAGCGGTACCGCGAAGCGCAGGAGGTCCGGCAAGAGGCCGAGCAAATGCGCCAGCATCGCGAGAAAATGACGGTTGAAGCGGCGGATATGCTGTTCAAGTCGCTTGGCGCCGATGGCGTTGAACTCGTGATAAAGGCGTTCGCAGAAGAAGAGTGGCCATGGGATCTCCTGTCCGAGCTGCGCAAGGGAATTCTCCTCAGGAAAAAGGCTGTCGATGGCGAGACCGCCCACTGACTATGAGCGTGTCGACAAGACATCCACATCGTCGGTAGTGCTGGCCGTGGCCGGCGCCACGGATCCAAGACGGCGGCGCAGTGGCTTCACCCTGATCGAGGTTTTGGCCGCACTCGCGATTTCCTCGGTGATCATTGTGGCGACGGTAGCTCTTGTTCACACGGTTGCGGGGAATTTTGATCGCGGAACGCGCGGCGTGGATGCGGCGGACCGCCTCGTGCTTGCCGTGGAACGTATGGCGGCAGATTTTGGCGCCACTCGCTTCGTAGTGTGGAAGACGCAAAGCGGTACCGCGTTGGCCTTCAGAGGCGAGCAGGCGGATGGTGAAAAGCCCGGACGGGTTATGTTCGTCAGCGGCGCGGGCATAGGATCCGTATCCCGCGCCGATGAGGTCGTCAGTCTCACGATCGAGCGAACAGGTGAGATGACGCGCCTCGTGCGCCGCCGTGCAGCATGGACAGGACCGGACATGCTCATCGAGCATGTATCCATGCAGGATTCGGTGGTTCTGACCGAGGGCAACCTCGACATGTTCTTTTTGTTTGGTCGCCTCACTGGCGGCGTGCTCGCCTGGAGTTCGACCTGGGTCGGTGAAACGACGCTGCCACGCTTCGTGCGGCTCATTATGCGCGACCGGACGACTGGAGCCGACCCTGTCGGCGAAGCGGATTTCATCGTCAGTGCCGATGCTCCTTTGACCTGCGGGCGCCCCGATGCCGGTCCTGATTGCCTTTCACGCGTATTGCCGGCGAAGAAGCCGCGGGCTGCCTCAGTAGGGAGTTCAGGATGACCGGCGGCGATTCACGACGCGGCATGGTGCTGGTGATCGTATTGTGGACGATCGCGCTCTGCTCGGCGCTTGCGATGGCGGCATCGGTGAACTTCCGAAGCTTCGTCGGTATTGTCGCGGTCGATCAAGACCGAGTGCGAGGCGACGCGCTGCTTACAGCGGGACTCGAGGTGGCCGCTCGTTTGGCCATGGACTGGCCTGACAAGCCGCTGCTCGACCGCGAGACCACATTTGACCTATCCACCGGCAGGGTCGGCGTCCAAATCAATGATGAAGGCGGGCGCGTAGACCTCGGAAAAGCACCGGCCGATTTTCTGGCTCATCTGTTGCTTTCGATCGGTGCGCCGCGATCGCAGGCCGAAAGCGTGGCGCAATCGATCATCAGGTGGCGTAGCCGTGACGAAGCTCAGTCCGAAAATGAGGATCCAGCAAAGGCTCATGACGAGAGGGCAAACGAGCTGTTTTCCGACGTTGATCAGATCGCCGAAGTTCCCGGCATGACGCCCGAATGGGTGGCGGCGATCCGACCACTGACTACGGTGTTCGGTGCAGAGACCGTGAATCCGTTGACAGCGCCCGCTGGCGTGATTGCGTGTGTGCCAGGCGTCGACCGCGATCAACTGCAAGCGTTCCTCGCGACGCGCCGTAGCTCGCCGAATGACGCGGCTCGGCTCGCTGCTATCCTGGGACCGAGCCAACGATTTGTAGCGGCTAAACCGCAGCAGGTTGTGTCGATAAAGCTCACCGCGATGCTTGCTGACGGCTATGGCGCCGCCGCGCACGCCGTCATCGTAGTCCTGCCTCACGATCAGCAGCCATATCGCCTTCTTGTCTGGACGCCCATTCATTCGGCCGCAGTTCTGTAGGGAGCGCTCGCAGGGTGAGCTGATGTTGGTTAATATCGGTTTGTTATTGCGACGATGGTTCGACGTGTTGGGCGCGACGTATTTCGCCCAACGCGAGATTTGGCGTGCTCGCAGGGCGTTGGTTGTCAGTTGTGAGAACGGCCAATTCATTGTTCGGCAGGCGCCGGGTCGCGAAGATGGCACCGTTCGGCCAGAGGAATGGAATGGGCGGGAACGAAGCCCGGCGCTGGTGGTCCTTGCCGCCGGCGAGCGCGTTTCGACCGAAGTTTTGCGGGCTGCGCGCAAGGGCATCGTTATATTGGAATTCTCAATCGAAAATGTCGCGATCCGGCGGCTTTCCGTGCCGGTTCAGGCGCGCGATGTCGTGGCCGGAATTGTCCGCAATCAGATGGAGCGCCTTTCTCCTTGGCAATCCGACGGGGCGATCTATGGCTTCGATACGGCCGTCGATTCCGAAGACTCGGTAACGCTCAACGTGCGCGTCTTGATCGCAGCGCGGGCCGTGGTTGACTGTGCCCGTCAGCAACTCGAGGCAAGCGGCCTAGTGGCGGACCGCGTCGTAACGTATCTGCCCAATGCCGACACGGCCGAGGCCATCACATTGTGGTCGCGACTCGCCGACATTACGCCGGAGGATCGGAGTGTCATCCGCCGTCGCATCGGCGTTGGGATCGCCGCCGTCGTTACCGCAAGCTTCGGTCTTGCCCTATGGGCGCTGATCTCCGCAAACTTCATCGGCAGAGCGGGCGAGGATGTTGCCGCTCGGATTGATACGGTGCGGCATCACTTGCAGTCACCCCTTACGCTCAAGTCGGCCGCTTCGCTGCCGCCGCTACAGCGTGAGTGGTACAACAAGGAGACGGCGCCCTCTGCCGTCATGGTGCTTGAGGCACTGTCGCGTGCGCTTCCTGACGGCGCCTATCTGACAGAGCTGAGCCTGCAAGGCACGACTTTGCGCATTGTCGGATTGGCCAAAGATGCTCCGCCGCTGATCGCTCCGCTCGAGCATTCGGGAGCCCTGACCCAAGTGCACTTTTTCTTGCCGACAACGCGCGAGCCGGATGGCGCGCATTTTCGGTTTCATATCGAAGGCCGTGCCCAAACGACTGTCGAACTCGGGAAGGATCAATGATTAATCTCAATCGAGAAGGATTGATCTGCGTCGGGGCGCTGGGGACGCTGCTGGCCGTTTGCGCGAGTACGGTCGTATTCTCCCTGCAGGCGCGGTTCGGCGCCGTGCACCAATTCGACGCGCGAACGGAGCTGTTGTCCCGGCTCGAAGCGCGCGCCAAGTCAGACGAGGTGCGGCGCAGGTCGGGCGTTGCGCCCGAGGCGGCATTCGTGTCAGCGCCAACCCAGGGACTCGCCGGTGCTCAGTTGCAGGCTTACCTGCAGCGCGTCATGGACACCCGCCACGCGGTTCTCATTTCGTCGGGCATGGAGCCGGCAAAGCGCGAAGATCAACCCGACTCGATCCGGCTGCAGGCGACGTTCGAGGCGAGCCTTCAATCCTTGCAGACTCTGCTCTATCAGCTTGAAAGCGGGACCCCGTATGCGTTCGTGGAGTCGCTGAATGTCCAGCTCGCTGCCGCTAACGCGCAGCAGCCGGTCGAGGATCCGCTGTTGCGCATTACGCTTGAACTGCGCGCAGTTTGGCGGCGCGATAAAGCATGACATTTCTGCGACCAACGCTCATCGCTGTGATCTTGTGGACCGCCGCATTGCCTTGTCTCGCCGCCGAGCCGGCAGCGCAAGCTCAAATACATTCTGCTGCTCCTCCGGTTAGCCCTTTGGCGGCGCAGCCGCTCGACCGCTTCGCCGCCACGCGGGACCGGCCGTTGTTCTCCCCGACTCGCCGGCGGCCGGCCCCGCCGGTCCTCGTCGCCGCGCCGCCACCACCACCGCCACCTCCGAATGTGGCGCTGCTCGGCGTCGTCATGGATGGCGAAAAGGCGCATGCGGTTGTCCGCGCCGGTCCGACAGAAACGGTTCTACGCGTGAGCATTGGTGACGATATCGGCGGATGGAAAGTCGGCCAGATCGAGGAGCGGAAGCTGGTCCTGCTTCTCAACGGACGAACGGCAACGTTTACAATGTTCAGCGGCAATAGCGTCAAACATTGGCCAAATGTAATCGCGGCTGGACCACCGGCAGATGCAAATCAGAATGCGCCGAATAGACCGACGTCGCCTATTCCGGCATCCAGACGCCCAAGGCCGCGTCATCCGCCGGAGCAGCTGCACTGACAATGTTTTGTATCTCCTGGTTCATTTCATTCAACGCCCTTCTAAACCTCCTACGCAACGCTGCTAACCGCCCTGTTATTGCCCCACAATGCTTCATGTTGGGTCGTACAAATTCCACTCTTACCCTTAACGATGACTGCAACGTCACCGATGGCCGGCAGTGACGAATGTCGCGTCGTCGATGAATTTGGCATTGACTAACATCGAGATGGAGGATCGCAACACGATATCTTGTGGTTTCTCTTTCCTGCAATGCCTCTCGGGGGATAGAAATATGAAACATGTTCGAACCGGCATTGCTCTATTGAACATTTTTTTGCTGCTTGGTTGTTCGACGTCATTGACCGCGTTGCAAAAACAAGGCGTCGCTGGCTTCCCGGACTCGGTTTCCTCTTCGGTGAGCAATACCGACTTGAGCCCCCGTTTCGCAACTTCAGTCGATAATGGGGGCGGCGAAACGAACAACTCGTCAGCCCCTATGCTGTTTCCGGGGGCTGCACCCGACAGCACTACGCCCGAACCAGGTGAACCGGCACCCGATCAGCGCACCGCGTCGGGCGAACCTGAAACGGATATTCCCGCGTCAGACCATCGATCTGGGCAACGCGTCGCTGCCGCCGAACCGGTGGCACTTCGAGGCGATGGCGTCGAAATGAACTTTGAAGGCACTGATATCGCCTCTGCAGCCAAGGCGCTGCTGGGTGACGTCCTGCATGTCAATTTCGAGATAGACCCGAACGTCCAGGGCAGCGTTACGCTCGCGTCTGTCGGTCCGATTCCGCGGAAGGATGTGCTGCCGACGTTCGAAGACGTGCTGCGTATGCAAAATGCCGCGATAGTTCGCAGCGGCACCTTCCTGAAGATTGTGCCGCTTAAGGAGGCGGCGACGCACGCCTCTATCAGCGTCGGCGTCGGCGAGCCGGGCTTTGGCGTTTCCGTTGTGCCACTTCGCTATGTCTCCGCGGCATCAGTTGCGAGTACAGCAGAAAATCTGCTCGGGCAAGCGGGCGCCGTTCGCGTCGATAAAGCGAGAAATCTTCTGCTCGTGCGAGGCACGGCATCGGAACGCCAGGCCGCCATCGATATGATTTCGACATTCGACGTTGAATGGCTGCGCAATCAATCCGTGGGCGTCTATCCGCTCAAATCAACTTCGCCCGAGTCCATGATCCAGGAACTTGGACAGGTGTTCGAAGCCGGCAATGGCGGCCCGGGAGAGGGCATGGTTCAATTCCAGCCGATTGCACGACTGAACGCCGTAATGGTCGTCACCAAGAATCCCGCTTACCTCAACGAAGCCACGCGGTGGGTGGCACGCCTGGATCGATCAGATACCAGCGGCACCACTGTGCGAACGTATCGCTTGAGGTATGGCAACGCAGAGCAGGTAGCCAAGGTGCTCGAGCAAATCTTCGGCGGCGAGCAGTCCGGCGCCTCGGGCAATGGGCCGCTTGATCAAATTGCGCCCAAAAGCGGCACCACCGAATCTCGGATCGACTCGCTCGATCGCGGTGGACAAAACAGTGGGTTGACGACCCAGCCCGGCAGCACAACAACAAACGCGGCTGGCAGTGCGGCTGCTCCTATGGCCGCGTCGTTCGACGCTTTCTCGGGCCACAAAGACTCCGCCGCGGGCGGACCTCGCAACGCCCCCGCCACCTCGGGGGCCGCCGGTTCGCATGGTGCGCTCAAGAACATTCGCATCACGGCCGACACTGTCAACAACGCGATCCTGGTCTATTCCAGCCAGGAAGACTACAAGGTCGTCGAACGGACGCTGCGCGGTCTCGATCGACCACGCTTGGAGGTCGCCATCGACGCGACAGTTGCCGAGGTGACACTTACCAATCAACTGCAGTATGGCGTCCAATACTTTCTCGCCAATCAAGGCGGATCTGTTGGACTGTTTCAAGCCGCCGCGCAAACAGCGACGCAGGCAGCGGCTTCGACAGCGCTGCAGCAAGTTGCGCCGGGCTTTAATCTGCTGTTGGGCTCGCAATCGAACCCCAAGGCGATCTTGAGTGCACTTTCCAGCGTCACCGACGTGAAAGTGCTTTCCTCGCCTTCGATCGTGGCGATGGACAACGAGCCAGCGCTCTTGCAGGTTGGCGACGAGGTTCCGATAACTACTGGAACCGCGACGATTCTGTCCAATTCGAACACGCCGGTGGTTAACACGATTCAGATGTTCAATACCGGTGTGATTCTGAAGGTGCTGCCTCACGTCAACAGTAACGGCACCATCGAGCTTGAGGTCGATCAGGAGGTGTCGAGTGTCGTCAACAACAACAACCAAGCGACATTGACGCCGACCATTTCAGAACGGCGCATTCACTCCACCGTGGCGGTAACGAGCGGCCAGACCGTTCTGCTTGGGGGGCTCATCAGCGACAACGTGCAGAATTCGCACGGGGGGATACCGGGGCTGAGCGACATAAACATCCTGGGTGGTCTGTTCGGCGCCGTCAACAACAGCCGCACGCGCACCGAGATCATCGTCTTCATCAAACCACGATTGGTTAAGAACAGCCTCGATTATCGCACGGTGACGGAAGAATTCCGCGAGAAGCTGCAGTCGATGAAGACCACGCACTCGGTGATCAAAGGCGAGGGGGCCGAGCTGAGTTTTCCCAATACGCAAACGCGATAGCGCAGAGGGGTTTTTTTGCAGGAACGTCTCCGCCCAAATGCGGCCGTCTTCATCGGCGGAAGCGGGGCGATTGTCATCGTCTCGGTCCTTATGCTCCCGTGGCCGGCCGCCGTGGCGTCGGCCGTGCTCGGCGCGCTCATGATTGCCGGCGCCGACGTCGATGCGAGAACGTTGCTACTGCCGGACGTCGTGACTTGGGGTGCGGTCAGCGGCGGCATTATCGCGGCGGCAGCGCTCGATCCGGATGATCCGTGGCTCGCGATCGCAGCCGCCATCGCGCGCGCGGCCGGCACCGCTCTCGCGCTGGCGCTGTTGCAATGGTGTTATGCGCGGCTGAGGACGCGAGAGGGGCTGGGTTTTGGCGACGTCAAGTTGGCGGCAGCAGTCGGCGCGTGGCTTCCGCTCAAGACGATCCCATTGTGCTTTGGCCTTGCCAGCGGCGGAGCGCTCGTCGCCGTTATGCTCGCCCGCCTGCGCGGCGAGATGGTGGACGCCTCGACGAAAGTGCCGTTCGGCGCGTTTCTATGCCCGGCGCTGTGGCTACTTTTTTATTGCGGCGCTCTCTCCCGCTGAGAGTCATTACTGGCGCGAGTTTGATCGGCGCCGCGAATTCGACTGTCTTCCGCGGCGCGGATGCGGCGACAATCGCGACAACGAATGATCGGTTGTAGGGAATCGCATTTCTCTTTGATCGTGAATTTGTTGACGCCTAGTGCCCTGTTTATTTCTTTTTTCAGTGCGCTTGCGGTCTAAAATTGGTCACGGACCTGTTGTTTGCTTCGCGCTCTCTGGTGTCGGTGCGGAGGCGATTATGGCAAAGTCCAAATCCTTGTGGAATAAAAAATCGCAATCGTCGTGGAGGAAAATGCTGCTTGCGAGCACGATCTTGATATCGAGTGCGATTGTCTGCTTGGAATCTGCGCCAGCGCAGGCTCAGTTCGGCGGCGGTGGAGGCTTCGGTGGCGGAGGTGGAGGCTTTGGTGGCGGGGGCTTCGGCGGCGGCGGTGGCGGCGATGGAGGTGGAGGTGGAGGTGGAGGAGGGACCACCAGTGGCGGCGGGGGCGGGGCATCACAGGCCACCGATCCGGGCGTCCGCGGTGGGTCTCCCGGCGCCGGAGGTCCACTTCCGGGGCTCAGTCAAAACGAGCTGAATTTCTTCAACGCCGCCCAAACCAGGTTTGAAGATGTCGACGGCGTTGCCAACGGACTAGGTCCGGGCTTCAATCTCAACAGCTGTGCCGGCTGTCATGCCGCGCCGGCTGTCGGCGGCAGCAGTCCAGCGACCAATCCGCAGGTGGCGGTCGCAACCTTGGACGGCGCCCAGAACGTCGTGCCGTCGTTCGTGACCGCGAATGGTCCGGTACGCGAGGCGCGTTTCGTGCGCAATCCTAATGGAACGCCCGACGGCGGCGTGCATGATCTTTTCACGATCACCGGTCGCTCGGATGCACAGGGCTGCAGCTTGGCGCAACCGAACTTCGCTGCCGCGATCGCCGCGCATAATATCATTTTCCGTATACCAACGCCCACCTTCGGGCTCGGGCTGGTAGAAAACACCTCGGACGTCGCCCTTCAGGCTGCGTTTGCCAGCAACGCACAACAGAAGGCGTCCTTGGGAATCTCCGGAAATTTCAACACCAGCGGCAATACCGGCAACATCACCCGCTTCGGCTGGAAGGCACAGAACCCGTCGCTGATCGTCTTCTCCGCCGAGGCTTACAACGTTGAGATGGGCGTGACCAACGATGGATTTCCCAACAAACGGAACAGCCCGCCAGCGAACTGCCTATTCAATCCTCTTCCCGAGGACACGACGAATCTGACGGACAGCCCGCCAGTCAGCAACAGCCCCGCGTCGGACTTCTCCTCGGACATCGTCAATTTTGCGGCGTTTATGCGGATGTTGGCGGCGCCAACGCCGGCGTCGTCGGGCACATCGACGACATCATCGACGTCGGCAACGTCGACGGCGACGATGCAGCTGGCCAGTACCGATTCAACCAGCGTTCTATCCGCGGCCTCAGGAATCTCGTCGACATCTTCGACCGGTTCGACGGGCTCGGCTGCACCTGACGCAAGCCGCGGTCAGCAGGTCTTCGCCAACATCGGATGCCAAGCCTGCCACGCCATGAACCAAACCACCGGGAGTTCCACGATAACGGGGGTCAGCAACATTACGTTTCATCCGTTGAGCGATTTCGCCCTGCACGACATGGGAACGGGACTTGCCGACGGCATTTCCCAGGGCGCTGCGACAGGAAACCAATTCCGCTCCGCTCCGCTCTGGGGCGTGGGCCAGCGCCTCTTCTTCCTGCATGACGGCCGCACCAACAACCTGGTCACGGCGATCGAAGATCACGCCAGCAGCGGTTCGGAAGCCAACACCGTGATCCAAAACTTCAACATGCTGAGCGTGAGCGATCAGCAGGCGTTGATTGACTATCTGCGCGCGCTGTAAGGGCGATGCCTGCGATGCAGCGCGTTCTGTACGCGGGTACGGCGGCCGTTCTCTCGGGCTGGCTCGCCTGGCAAACTGGTGCCGCGATATTCCATCGCGGCACCGCTGTTTTCCTTATAAACCCCCAGGACGGAAAGGTCGCCGAGGGAAGCTACGTAAATAAATATTTCGGATTGACCTATCCGCTGCCGCAGGGCTGGAAGGCTGGAGAGGCCGGCCCGGTTCCTTCACAGTCCGCCTATTATGTGCTGGCTACATTAATTCCCGACTTCGAGCAAAATGCGACTATTTTGGTCACGGCGCAGGATATGTTCTTTACTAGCGGCGCAGGCGGTGGCGCTGCCGACAGCGCTCGCGATTTTCAGCAAGCCGTGTCGAACATCGCCGGCATGACAGTCGATCGCGATGTAATGGAGGTGAAGGTTGCCAGCCAGCCCGTCTATCGCGTGGACTACAGCGGTGTCGGTCTCTTTCGCGCGACGTTCCGCACGGAAATCCGCTGCCATTTTGTGAGCTTCAATCTGACGGCGCGCGATCCAGCACTGCGGACGCGTCTTGCCCAAAGTTTCGATCACCTTTCCTTCACAGCAGGTAGCGGCTCGCGGCCGCCTCCCTGTGTCAAGGACTACGCGGATGGGGACAATGTTCTCCAAAGGGTAGGGCCGCTGCCCGTCGGGCCGAAATTCATCCCAATCCCGGTGCGGATAATCGTGGGCGCTGGCGGCAGTGTGAAGCACGTTCACGTCATCCGCGCGACGGACGATCAGCGCCGCAGTATCGAAGAGGCGCTGTACCAGTGGAAATTCAAACCCTATGAGATCAATGGGCATCCCAGCCCGGTCGAGACCGGACTGGTCTTTAAGTTCAAGGGAGACAATTAGATCTCGGCGTGCCGCAGCGTAGCTTCGCTTGGCCGCTCGTCACGAACGACCGTGAGTGCCTCCCGGCGAGACTTTATCTGTTGCCTGCGAGAGTGCTGCCATCACGGTACGGCGACATGCCAAACATTGAAGCGCCCATCGCCATCAACGTCACCCGGCTTTTTGTCATCCATCCAACGGTAAAGCGGCTTGCCTTTGTAGGCCCACTGCTTCAAGCCATCATTGCGAACGATGATGGTCCAGTTCCCCATACTTGCAGCGTTGGGAGGAGCCATGAAAGGCGGCCAATTCGTTGCGCATTTACCGTTACATGCCGACTTGCCGGCGGACTTATCATTATCGAACGTGTAGAGCGTCAAACCCTCGGGATCGACCAGCGTCTTTCCTTTCGACGTCTCGGCGATTTTGGCCGGCGCAGCTGTTTGCGCAAGTACGACCGGTGCACTGAGCGACAAAAGGATGCTCGCTGCGGTCACAACAATCGTTCGTCCCATGATCTGACCTCCTTGGTTTGTCCTGAGAGTGGTCGGATGGAGTACCGTTACGCCGACGGGTGCCCGTGGGGGCCTAACTTTCCAGCGACTGGTGGAGCGACACGAAATCAGCCATCTGTGGATCGCACGTCTTGTCAAAATTCGTATCAATCAATTTCTCAGTTTTTCATGCCAAAACCGTGGCGTTTTTTCGCGGCAAAAACGCAAATTCATACGCGGCGCAATCCAGTGCTTCCCGGCCCTTCCTTGTGCAAGGGACTCTGTTTTGCGTTTCCTCTGCAATACAGCGAAGAGAGCAGGGCGCGCCCAGCGGGCATGATGTGATAAAACGAAAAGAGATCGCTAAGCGTCACTACACGTTTTGGTAGAAACAAACGCCACAAAGCTGGGATAAACACCGCCCTTCAATAATGCGCCTGCGATGTCGCTTGTCTCGGCTTCGGCGATCCACTGCAAGCGCGATGTTTTCACCGCGAATTCCGTTTCATAAGCTCAAGGAAAAGGTCATACCTCAGCCCAGCGTTCGCCATAAGAACGAACATTTCACTTGCGATTTCTTTGTCCGTGCCGGTTGAAACCGGCATGCTCCTTTCGTCTTCATTCCAGGTACTCGCACACGGAGCTGAACGCGATCTTTCGCGGACAGAGGCGTGAGCGTTCGTGGCGCCGCGGCTGGATTTGGGCTGAAAAAGGCTGTCAGCCTCGCTGCTCTCCAGGAAGCGCCATCGTGCGCTAACGCCCGTCGGGCGAATTTGGCGCCGGGTTGTCGTAGACGGCGCCGTGCAGGTCGCCTATTTACCTCTGTACTGGCCAACCGCGCCGGAGAATGTTGGTTGGCAGTTCCACTCCCTCCGCCGGCGATACTCTTTTTCCGCATTCTCGGAA
The DNA here is from genome assembly GCA_030044035.1 of Xanthobacteraceae bacterium. Lineage (GTDB taxonomy): Bacteria > Pseudomonadota > Alphaproteobacteria > Rhizobiales > Xanthobacteraceae > BOG-931. Next base: position 455 of record JASHWN010000561.1, on the reverse strand, counting down.
AAGCATGCTAGACGACGCCATCCAAGCAATCGCGCGAATGTTTTCACCGCCATTACGCGCGGTGTTGTGGAAGTCTATTGGCCTCGCGTTACTTCTCGTTATCGCGCTCGCAGCCATGCTTGAACGCATCATCGTTTGGCTGGTCGGCGCCGGAAGCACGTCGGCCGAAACGGCCCTTGGACCGCACGCGCATCTGCCGATCGATGCCATCGCCTGGCTGCTCTCGCTTGCGGCCGGATTCGGCATAGTGGTCGGCAGCGTGATGCTGATGCCGGCAGTGACTGCATTCGTCGCCAGCTTCTTTGCCGATCAGATCGCCGATCAGGTCGAGCGCACACACTATCCTGATGAGCCGCCCGGGAAGGCGCTGCCGCTATCGCAGGCTGTTCTTGAGGGCGGCAAGACGGCATTGCTTGCGGTGGCGGTTTACGTATGTGCCGTGCCATTGCTGCTGT
>JASHWN010000560.1 GCA_030044035.1 Xanthobacteraceae bacterium | reverse complement strand
TTGGTGCAGACCGCAAGCACGCTGCCGGTGTTTCTGTTGGCAATACCGGCGGGCGCGCTCGCCGATATTTTTGACAAGCGCAGGTTCCTGAACGTCGTCGAAATTCTGTATACGGCTTTATGCGTGGCCTACGCGGCAATGGTCGGGCTCGGTTTGGCTACGCCCGATAATCTACTGCTGTTCACATTCCTCATTGGAGCTGCTGGGGCATTGACCCTTCCGGCTTGGCAATCGGTCGTTCCGCAATTGGTGCCGAAAGAGGATTTAACCTCTGCCGTTGCGGCCAACAGCGTCGGCGTCAATATCTCGCGCGCAATCGGCCCGGCGCTCGGCGGTGCGGCGATCGTCGGCCTTGGCATCGTCTCGCCGTTCTGGATCAACGCGATCTCCAATTTCGCCGTCATCGGCGCCTTATTATGGTGGCGGCGGCCGGAGGCAGCCGGCGCGGTGCTGCCGCCAGAACGGCTGGGCGGTGCCATTACGGCGGGCTTTCGCTATGCCCGGCATAGTGCGGCGCTGCGCGCGACGCTGATCAGAGCCGCGGGTTTCTTTCTGTTTGCCAGCACGTATTGGGCGCTGCTGCCGCTCGTTGCCCGCACGCAGATCGCCAGCGGCCCCGGACTTTATGGACTCCTGCTGGGCGCTATCGGGGCCGGCGCGGTTGGCGGCGCATTCGCCATGCCTTGGCTGCGCGCAAAGTTGGGGCCGGACTTTTTGGTGGCAAGCGGAATGCTGGGCACCGCGGCCACGCTTGCTCTCTATGGCCTCGCGCGCGATGCCGGCACGGCGCTCGTTGCCAGCTTGCTTGCCGGCGTTTCATGGATTGCCGTGCTGGCGACGCTGGCGGTATCGGCACAGGTTGCGCTGCCGGATTGGGTGCGCGGACGTGGACTGGCGCTGTACACCACGGTGTTCTTCGGCTGCCTGACAATTGCCAGCGCTATTTGGGGCAAGGTCGCCGCAGTTCTCGGATTGCCGGCTGCGCACTTTATCGCTGCGGTTGGGGCGCTCGTCGCGATACCCCTGACCTGGCATTGGAAGCTCCAAGCAGGGACCGGCGTCGATCTGACGCCCTCCATGCACTGGCCGGCGCCGATCACCACGTACTCGATCGAGCAAGATCGAGGCCCTGTCCTCGTCACGGTCGAATACCGCATTCGTCCGCAGGATCGGCAGGAGTTTCTCCAAACCCTCGAGCAACTCGCACTCGAGCGTCGCCGCGATGGCGCTTTCCGCTGGGACGTGTGGGAGGATGCCGCCGATGAAGGCCGCATCGTCGAGGCCTTCCTGGTCGCGTCCTGGACCGAGCATTTGCGCCAGCACGAGCGAGTCACAAACGCCGATCGCCTGGTCCAGGAATGCGTGGACCGTTTCCATCTGGGCGACGGCCCCAAAGTCACGCACTACATCGCTGCGCGTGCTTAGCACGACGTTGGATCGCGGTTTGATTGGTGCTTTGTCGTACCTTTGCTCCGATGCATGACTGAGCTAACCTCGGCGAGCATCCGCTATGAACGTCGGCTACGACAATATTCAGTTCACCAAGGCGCCGAACGTGCTGCGCGGCATGGGCCTGACGCACCTCGCCAAGAACGAGAAGGCAAAAAAGCAATTGGCCGAAAAAGGCATGGCGCCGGAGTAGCGCCAACCGCCTTTCCTTACGTCAACAGCGGCGACCAGGCCGGGTCGGAGGCGTAGCTCGGGGTCGGCACGCGCTGCTGATTGCGGCCGGAAACGTCGATCGTGTAGAGCGACGGGCCGGGGCTGCCGATCTGATCGCTGAAATACATGATGACGCGGCCGTTCGGCGCAAAGGTCGGGCCTTCGTTGTGAAAGCCTTCGGTGAGGATGCGCTCGCCGGAGCCGTCGGGCTTCATCACGCCGATGGCGAAGGTTTGGGCGGTCTGCTTGGTGAAGGCGATGTAGTCGCCGCGCGGCGACCACACCGGCGTCGAGTAGATGCCGTCGCCGAAGCTGATGCGGGCCGCCGGCCCGCCGGCGGCCGGCATGACGTAGATTTGCGGCTGGCCGCCGCGGTCGGAGGAAAAGCAGATATTGGCGCCATCGGGCGCATAGCACGGCGAGGTGTCGATGGCCTGGGTGTTGGTCAGCCGCGTCGTCTGCTGCGAACGCAGGTCCATGACGAAGATGTTGGAGTTCGAGCCTTCCTGCAGGCTCATGATCACGCTGCGGCCGTCGGGCGAGAAGCGCGGCGAAAAACTCATGCCGGGGAAATTGCCGACGAGTTCGCGCGCGCCCGATGTGACGTTGAGCAGATAGACGCGCGGATCGCCCTCGCCGTAGGCCATGTAGGTGATTTCCTGGCTCGACGGCGAGAACCGGGGCGTGAGCACGAGCTCGTCGCCGCGGGTCAGATACTGCACGTTGGCGCCATCCTGATCCATGATGGCGAGCCGCTTGACGCGGCGCTCCTTCGGCCCGGTCTCGTCGACGAACACGACGCGGCTGTCGAAATAGCCCTTGTCGCCGGTGATGCGCTGGTACACGGCGTCGGAAATGATGTGGCCGAGGCGGCGCCAGTACTCGGGCGTGGTCAAATAGCGCTGGCCGGGGCCGAGCTGCTGACCGGCGAGCACGTCCCACAGTCGGAATTCGGCCTGGACGCGGCCGTCGCTCTGCCGGCTGACGCGCCCGGTGATCAGCGCCTGGGCGTTGATGCTGCGCCAGTCGGCGAAATTCGGCACGGTGTCGAAGTTCACGATCTTCTCGATGAACGCCGACGGATCGATCGGCACGAACAAGCCGCTGCGCTGCAGGTTGGCGGTGATGATCTGGGTGATGCCGTGCGCGGTCTCGGCGTCGCCGGGCGTGGCGGGGATCAACTCCGGTATCGCAATCGGCATCGGCTGGAAATTGCCCTCGGTGATGTCGAGGCGCACGCTCGCGCCGGCATGGCGCGCCGGGAGCATCAGCGCGGCGCCGCAGGCGCCAAGCGCCAGCGCGCGTCGCCGTGTGAGCAGAGGCCGATGGACAGCGGGAGTGAAGATACGGCTCATGATGTTGGCGTCGGTTATTTGAACATGATCCAGTCGAGCTCTAGTTGAGCATTTCGCGTGGACTGAAATTGACTGTGACGTCGCGCCATTGCGGGTAATGCTCGGGCTTGAGCATGGTAAAGGGCTGACATTGCAACAGCGCGCGTTTGGCGCTCTCGGCGAACGCCGGGCCGAGCGGCGACGCCGAGCCCGCGACCACGACCGGCGGCTGCGCCAGCGAACCGTCCGGCCGGAACAGCACGCGCAGCTGGACATAGATATTGGTATTGCTATCGACGCCGGGCGGCGGGCTCCAGCACGCGCTTAGCCGCTGCTTGAACGCAGAGAATTCGTCTTGCGACAGCTGGGCGTCCGGCGCCGCGTTCGGCGCGCCGAGGCTGGCCTCCTGGTTCAGCGCGCTGCCGCTTGTCAACTCGCGGCGCGGATCGCGATGATCGAGCAGCTGGGCGATTTCGCTGGCGTCGTATTTGGGCGATTGCTGCGTCTGCTTCTCTTCGCGCGGCTTCTGCTTCTCGTCTTTCTTCAACAGATCGGCGATCTTGTCCGGCTTGAATTGCGGCTCCTTCTTGTCGGGCTTTTCCGCAGCCTTCGGTTCTGGCTTGGGATCCGGCTTCTGCTCCGGCGGCTTTTCTTGCGGCTTGGGCGGCCCGGTATCGGTCTTGATCTCCGGCTTGGGCGCGGCTTTCGGGGCGACTTGCTCGACCTGTTTCTGCACGTCGATCTTGTCGGCGAGCGGCTTCGGCTTGTTCTGGTTCGGCGCGTTCATTTGGCCCAGCGCGGCGCGCGAGACGTCGTTGTCGGTGACGATGATCACCGGCACCAGGTTAGACATATCCATATTCGGCTTCGAGGAGGCGAGCGTGACGAAGCCGGCGACAAAGATCGCCACGTGTCCGCAGCCCGATATGATCCAGTCGGACCGCACCCCTATTCCCCCTTCTTCTCGTCGGTGATGTTCAAGACGGTGCCCATCCCGGCGTCGTGCAGCCGCCCCAGCGCGCGCGCCACCTCATTATAGCAAAGCTCCTTGTCGGCGTTGACCCACACCGTGGGCGGCGGCTGGCCGGGTGCGTTGGTGGTCTTGATCGCCGCGAACTTGGCGGCGAGCTCGTCGAGCGTGATCGGTGTCTTGTCGACGAACATGTCGGCCTGGCTCGAGCATTGGCCGCCGCTCTTCTTCAAGGTGAGGGTGAGCGGCGCCTTGTCGGAATTGAGCGTGGTGCCGCCGCGGGTATCCGGCAGATCGACGCGGATGGTCAGCGTCATCAGCGGCGCAGTAACCATAAAGACGATGAGCAGGACCAGCATCACGTCGACGAACGGCGTGACGTTGATCTCGCTCATCACCGAACGGCGGCGGCGACCGCGCCGGCCGGCCGATGCTGGGCTCGCGACGCTTGCGGCCATCAGACTGCCCTCACCCGCGCTCGTCGATCTGCCGCGACAGGATCGCCGAGAACTCGTCGGCAAAGCCTTCCAGGCGTTGCGCCTGGCGGTTCACCTCGACTGTGAACTTATTGTAGAAAATCGTCGCCGGGATGGCGGCAACGAGGCCGATTGCGGTCGCAAACAACGCCTCGGCGATGCCGGGCGCGACCACCGCCAGCGAGGTGTTCTGCGAGGCGGCGATCGATTGAAAGCTCGACATGATGCCGGCCACGGTGCCGAACAGGCCGACGAACGGGCCGGCCGAGCCGACCGTCGCCAGCACCAACAGCCGCCGCTCCATGTGCTCGATTTCGCGCGCGATGGTGACGTTCATCTTTTTCTCGATGCGCGTCTGCAAGCCGGCGAGCGAGCGCACGTGCGCCTCGATGCTGCGCTTCCATTCCTCCCAGGCGGCGACGAACAGCGCATCGGTGGAATGGCCGTCGGCGCGGGCGAATGTCTTGTAGAGCTCCTCGAACGACTGCTCGCCCGACCAGAACGCCTGCTCGAAACGATCGCCGGCCTTGCGGATGCGCGCGAACAGCCGGGTCTTGTTGAGCGCGATGGCCCAGACCCAGACCGAGGTCACAAGCAGCCCCGCCATCACCAGCTTGACGATCCAATGGGCGTGCCAGAACAGAGAGACAAGCTCGAGGCTGGACGATGACATCAGGCGTCCCTTGCGCGTCGTTTTACGCGGTTGCGGCCGCATCGAGCCGCAGCCGGACGATCGGGCCGCGGGCCATGCGGTGCGCGGTGCTTGCCGGGACCTAAAGGCAATGGCCAGCCAGCCGCATCGCGCGCGCCGACCAACAGCCAAATTTCGCGAAGACCCCAAAAGGCCGGACCCGCCACCGGCGAGCCGGAAATCAGTCGCGAAACTTGTCCAAACTAGGGCGCAACACCGGTCTTCCCGGCTAACGAAGCCCGAGCGTGCTTAATGGTGGGTTAACAACGCGCGCGCCGGTCCCTGCGACACGATCGGCGCTAACCAAAATGCGCGAGCCGCCCGCGGTGCGGCGGGCGGCTCGTCATGTCCAAGCGCTCGAACTCGCGCTCACGAGGCTTGCGGCTGCGGCCCCTGCCCCGGATCGGAAGAACCCTTGTGGCGCTCGGCCATGAACTGATCGAACTCGGCGCGGTCCTTGGCGAAGCGCAGCCGCTCGAGAAATTCCTTGAACTCGCGCTGCTCCTCTTCGAGCCGGCGCAGCGTTTCGGAGCGGTAGTCGTCGAAGGCGCGGTTGCCGCTCGACGGCGGTCCACCCCAGAAGAAGCCGGGGCCGCCGCGCTGGCGCGCGCGTTCCATCCGGCCGCGCAAGCGCTCCATCTTGTCCTGCATGCGCTCCATTTTCGCTTGCCAACGGCCCATATTGTCTTGCCAGTGGCCGCTGCCGTTATGACGCCAGCATCCCATTCGTCCACTCCCGAGAATGAAAGCGAGGGTCACGAGGCCGAGCGGCCACCACACGATGAAGCCGAGAATCATCAGCGCGATCCAAGCCGGCTTTCCGAGTTCGTCGAGCTGTTCTACGACCGCCATGGTGGCACCTCGCTTGTGAATGTAAATAACATTTACATTAGCCCTAATCGCTGTCAAGGGGCTCCGGCCATTATTCACCGGGCTCAGCCGGGCGGCTTTTCGGTCGCCGTCGCGAAGCCGAGGCCGCGCAGATAGACCAAGACCCCGGCCTCAAGTAGCTCCTCGGCCGACATCGGCAAGGTGCGGCGCGCCGCATCGCCGCGGCCGAACAGCGACGCAATGCCGTGCGACATCGACCAGATATGCAGCGCCACCATCAGCGTGGGCGGCCGCGTGGCCGGCGGCATTTGCGCGCACAGCTTTTC
>JASHWN010000559.1 GCA_030044035.1 Xanthobacteraceae bacterium | reverse complement strand
CAGTTGGCCGCGTGGGACCTGAATCGACTCCCAACGGACTATGCGGTGGAAGTTCTGTTCGAGGATCGTTTTCGGCTCGCCGTCGGCAGGCATAATCCCTTGGCGCGCAAACGCAAGATTCAAATCGCGGAGCTCAACCAATATCCGTGGGTCATAGGACCTGCCGGCTCGTCCGGGCACCACTGGTTGGCCGAAATGTTCCGCACCGCGGGCGCCGAATTCCCGAAGCGGTGCGTAGCCACCTACTCGATTCATCTGCGCTACAATATGGCGGCAACAGGACGGTTTATTGTAACAATCCCGGAATCTGCATTTGGTTACGCAGCCGAACGATTTGGGCTGAAAATGCTGCCGGTTGAATTGCTGGCGCCGCGCTGGCCTTTTGCTGTCGTTACCCTGCGCAATCGAAACTTGAGCCCCGCGGTGAACCTGTTTCTTGAGTGTGCACGCGCTGTCGCAAAAACACGCTCAAAGCCGAAAGGGAGAAAATGACGGGAGCCGCCCGACATGAAGGCGGGTGTGCTGTATGGATTGCTCCATTTGGCACTCAGCGGACATCAGGTTCCGCTTTGGGGGGTAAAGCCGACATGGCGGCTTCGACGTGGCGGATTTATGAGCACACGCCCTAGCCAAAGCGGTCGCCGCATCGAGGCTGAAACGCCCGCCTCCGAGTAGAGCGGTGTTCAGACGTGCGGGCGGCGGGCGCCGGGTGCGACCTTCGACTTCCCCGATATTCGGAGCCGGCGAACGGCTGCCATTCGGCGGCGATAGCCCCTGCCGTCAAGGCGGAGCCCGCGGCGGCGGGGACGACAAGCGGTCGCAATTGCCGCTCCGCCATGCCCCTGTTAAGACTTTTCGGCGATTCACAGGCGGCGGACGCATGGAATATTTCGTCCAGCAGCTCATCAACGGCGTCACGCTGGGTTCGATCTACGGCCTCATCGCCATCGGATACACGGTGGTGTTCGGCATCATCGGCATGGTGAACTTCGCCCATGGCGACGTGTTCATGACGTCGGCCTTCATTGCGCTCATTGCCTTCCTGATCCTGACGACCTGGCTCGGCATCGGCTCGGTCGCGCTGGCGCTGTTCGTCGTGCTCATCGTCGCCATGCTGTTCACCTCGCTGATCAACTGGGCGATCGAGCGCATCGCCTATCGGCCGCTGCGCGGCTCGTTCCGCCTGGCGCCGCTGATCTCGGCCATCGGCATGTCGATCTTTTTGTCGAACTTCGTCCAGGTGACGCAGGGGCCGCGCAACAAATCGATCCCGCCCATGGTGCAGGGCGAGTTCGTGCTGTCGAACCGCCACGATTTCCCGGTGACGCTGTCCTACAAGCAGCTGATCATCTGGGGCATCACCGCGGTGTTGCTTTTGGCGTTCTGGTATCTGGTGGCCAAGACCCGGCTCGGCCGTGCGCAGCGCGCCTGCGAACAGGACCAGAAAATGGCGGCGCTGGTCGGCGTCGACATCGACCGCACCATTTCGATGACCTTCGTGATCGCCGCCGCGCTCGCCGCCGTCGCCGGCACCATGTACCTGATGTACTACGGCGTGGTGAATTTCGCCGACGGCTTCGTGCCGGGCATCAAGGCGTTCACCGCGGCGGTGCTCGGCGGCATCGGCTCGCTGCCCGGCGCCGTGGTTGGCGGCATTCTGATCGGCCTGATCGAGACGCTGTGGTCGGCCTACTTCTCCATCGACTACAAGGACGTCGCCGCCTTTTCGGTGCTGGCGATCACCTTGATCTTCCTGCCGCAAGGTCTGTTCGGCCGCCCGGATGTCGAAAAGGTCTGACATGGAGGCCAAAGGTCGGCTCATCGATCTCCCCGGCGCATTGCGTAGCGCCGGCTTTGCCGGGGTGCTTGCCTTTGCTTTGTTCCTGCCGCTGATAGGCTTTCAGACCGTCACCAACATCCGCGACGAGCTGATCCTGACGACGCGCTGGCCGTTGTTGTTGGCGTGTACGGCTGCAACAATCGTTTTCCGTTTCGTTTATGCGCTCGTGATCGCGCCGTGGCAGGTACGCCGCACGGTTCGCGCGGCGCAACCGTCAGCTCGGGTCCAGCGCATCCGAATTATGCCTTGGCTGGTGCCCTTCGCCATCGGCTTTGTCGTCGTCTATCCGGTCGGCGTCATCGCCATCGTCGGTTTCGGCGGCGCGCTGCGCTGGATCGATAATTTCGGCATCCAGATTCTGATCTATGTGATGCTCGGCTGGGGGCTGAACATCGTGGTCGGGCTCGCCGGGCTGCTCGACCTCGGCTACGTCGCCTTTTACGCGGTCGGCGCCTATTCGTATGCGCTGCTCGCCAAAAACTTCGGTCTGTCGTTCTGGATCCTGCTGCCGCTTGCCGGCATTTTGAGCTCGTTCTGGGGCATCCTGCTCGGCTTCCCGGTCTTGCGGCTGCGCGGCGATTATCTCGCCATCGTCACGCTGGCCTTCGGCGAGATCGTCCGCCTCGTCCTGATCAACTGGGTCGACCTCACCAACGGCTATGCCGGCATCACCGGCATCCCGCGGCCGACCTTGTTCGGCATCCCGTTCACCGCCGACGATAACGGCTTTGCCGCCGTGTTCGGTCTCGAATTCTCGCCGGCCTACCGCGTCATCTTTCTTTATTACGTCATTCTGGCGCTGGCGCTGTTGACCTGCTTTGTCACGGTGCGGCTGCGCCGGCTGCCGATCGGCCGCGCCTGGGAAGCGCTGCGCGAAGACCAGATCGCCTGCCGCTCGCTCGGCATCAACACCACCAACACCAAGCTCACCGCTTTCGCCATGGGCGCGATGTTCGCCGGCTTCGCCGGCTCGTTCTTCGCCGCCCGCCAAGCCTTCATCTCGCCGGAGTCCTTCACGTTCATTGAATCGGCGACCGTGCTCTCGATCGTCGTGCTCGGCGGCATGGGCAGCCAGATCGGCGTCGCCATCGCCGCCGTGGTCATGATCGGCGGCACCGAAATTTTGCGCCAGCTCGATTTCCTCAAACATATTTTCGGCCCGACCTTCGATCCGACGCAATACCGCATGCTGCTGTTCGGCCTCGCCATGGTGCTGATCATGATCTGGCGGCCGCGCGGCCTGATCAGCACGCGCGATCCGTCGGTGTTTCTCAAGGAGCGCAAGACGATCGGGGCCGATCTCGTCGCGGAGGGCCGCGGCTGATGGCGCGCGACGACGCAACAGTGCTCCGCGTCGAGCATTTGACCATGCGGTTCGGCGGCCTCGTTGCAGTCGACGATCTGTCCTTCGCGGTCGA
>JASHWN010000558.1 GCA_030044035.1 Xanthobacteraceae bacterium | reverse complement strand
TTCATCGTCCAGGCGCTGCTCGGCCGCGACATCACCGTGTTCGGCGACGGCACGCAGACCCGGTCGTTCTGCTACGTCGACGATCTGATCGACGGGCTGCTCCGGCTGATGGACACCGCTGACGACGTGACCGGGCCGATCAACATCGGCAACCCGCAGGAGTTTACCATTCTCGATTTGGCGAATGCGGTGATCGATCTCACCGGCTCGCGTTCGCGCATCGTGCATCGGCCGCTGCCGCAGGACGATCCGCGGCAGCGCAGCCCCGATATTACACAGGCGCAGCAAGTGCTCGGCTGGAAGCCGCAGACCAATCTGAAGGAAGGGCTCAAGCGCACCATCGCCTACTTCGATGAGCTGCTGCGCGACGACGAGATCAGGCCGCTGATCAAGCAGCAATCTGATGCCGAGGCCTGACGCGCGAGGCCGCATGCGGCGTCTGATCTTCGTCAATCGCTTCTTCTTCCCGGACCATTCGGCGACGAGCCAAATCCTCTCCGATCTCGCCTTCCATTTGGCCGCCAGCGGGCGCGCGGTTCAGGTCGTCACCAGCGCGCAGATCTACGATGCGCCGCGGACGGCAATGCCCGAGTTCGAGACCGTCAACGGCGTGCAGGTGCATCGCGTGCCGTCGAGCCGGTTCGGCCGCGGCAGCCTGGTTGGGCGTTCGCTCGATTATCTGACGTTTTACCGCTCGGCGCGGCGGCGGCTCATCGGGCTCGCCCGACCGGGCGACCTCCTGGTAGCCAAAACCGATCCACCGCTCCTCTCGCTGCCGGTCATGGCGGCGGCACGGCGGCGAGGCGCCGGCCTGATCAACTGGCTGCAAGACCTTTATCCGGAAATCGCGGTGGCGCTCGACGTGCCGTTCACCCGCGGACCGCTTTTGGCGCCGCAGCTCGCGCGTCGGCGCGACCGTTCTTTGCAGGCCGCCGAGGCCAATGTCGTCGTCGGCGAACTGATGGCCAAAAAACTCGCTGCGCTCGGCGTGGCGCCGGCGCGCATTCACGTCATCCCGAAGTGGTGCAACGATGTGGAGCTGAAGCCGGTCGCGCGGTCGAAGAATCCGCTGCGCCAAGCTTGGGACCTGCAGGATAAGTTTGTCCTTGGCTACTCCGGTAATCTGGGCCGGGTTCACCAATTCGACACCGTGCTCGCCGCCGCGGCAAGCCTGCGCGGCGATGCCCGTTTTATCTTTTTGATGATCGGCGGCGGCAAACGATACGAAGAGCTGCGCAGCGCCGTCGAACGCGACGGTTTGGCCGACTCGTTCCGTTTCATGCCGTATCAGCCGCACGAATCATTGTCGCAATCGCTCGGCGTGTGCGACGCCCATTGGGTCTCGCTCAATGCCAAGCTCGAAGGTTTGCTCGTGCCGAGCAAATTTTACGGTATTGCCGCCGCCGGCCGGCCGATCGTCATGATCGGCGATCCGGACGGCGAGATTGGCAAACTGGTAACGGCTAATCGCTGCGGCTTCGCGGTCAAGCCGGGTGACGCCGATGCTCTGGCTGGCATGCTGCGGCGGTTCGCGGATGAGCCGGACACCGTCGCGCAGATGGGCGAACGAGCGCGGCAGTTATTGGAAGCGCGCTTTAGCCGGGCGCAAACGTTGCAGCGCTGGCGCCAATTGCTGGCTCGGCTGGATCAAATGCAGCCCTGAGCGTAGGAAGGGCGCCCACTGGGAGGATACGCCATGACGCTGCCGCGCGAGCGCCTGCCCTACTCGTCGCCGTTCACCCGGCCGCCGCTCAAACTGCCCGGCAAGGCGCGCATGGTGGTCTGGTCGGTGGTCAACATCGAGGACTGGGAGATCACGCGGCCGACGCGGCAGATTTCGCAAGCCCCCATGCTATACGCCGAATCAGCGGAATCCGCCCGCGTCATGGCGATCGCCGTGCACCGCTACGTCACCGGCGCCGCGCACCGCATCAAATATTTCGAGCAGCTCTACGATTACATCAACCGGCACGACGTGGTGCACTGGACCGGCGCGCAGATCTACGACTGGTACGCCAAGCAGGTGCCGGCGCCTTGAAGCAAAGGGTGACGACCGGATAGGGTGGAGCTTAGAGGCGTGAGGGACCTCGTTCGCCTTACCGAACGGCGTTGATGCGGACATCAGCGTATCGCCGCCACGGCCGCGAAACCGGCAAGATCGGACCTTTTATTTTCGCGATATGCGCTGAAGCTATGGGGGTCACGCCTTCGGTGTCTTTCAAACCAACGACATCTCGTTACGATTGGATCAGTCCAAAGCCAAAATATCAGCGCGCCGATACTGTATTTCTGTTGGCGATCTGCGGTGTTTTCCTGCTGTTGAATCTTCGCTGGATATGGCTTTTTCGTCGCGGGCAGCCTTACGAGCTCGATGAGGCGGGATATCTCGGAATATCATTCGTTTACTTTAGAGCTTTGGTCGATCACGGGATAGTTGGATGGGCCAAAGCCGTCGAATTTGGCGGCATCTCAGCTCCGCTCACCACGGCGCTGTCGTCCCTGTCTTACTGGTTCTTGGGCGCCCGGCCGCTTGCCGGCTTGTCGGTGCCGATCGCCGCCGGCCTCGTGACAATCAGCGCGTCGTATTATCTAGGCAAGGCCGCCTCAAATCGGTTGCTGGGACTCTTAACCAGCCTGCTCGTGGCGACGAGTCCGGTCATCATCTACTACAGCCGCAGCTTCCACTTTGCGGTGCCGGTTACCGCCGTAACCACGCTTGCTCTGCTTGCGTTGGTCCGTTCCGACCAATTCAGAAGTGCGCGGTGGTCGCTCGTATTTGGTCTGTGTCTGGGATTGATGCCCTGGGCACGAACCATGGCGATCGCATTCGTTCCGGGGCTCGTCATTCCAGCAATCATCCAAGTACTGCTCGGCTCTGGCAGCAGCCGGAAGCAGCTTATCTTGCTGGCGGCGTCCTTGGGGGTCGCCATTCTCGTGGCAGCGATCTGGCTGGTTCCCAATGGGCCCCTTGTGTTTAATTATTTGGTGAAGTATGGCTATGGCTCACGCAGCGCGGATTTTGGACCGCCGCAGTCGACTTTGTTCGATCGGCACACGTTGCTCTACTTTGTACAAACTCTGGGTGCGTATCTTTACCTGCCCGACCTAACTGTCATCATTCTGGGATTTGCTCTGCTGCCTTTTAGAGTGGCTGCATCCCTGATAAATACCGGGTGGTCGAGCACGCTTCGCGTATTGTTCGCGTCAAAGATTTTTCCTGCGGTACTGCTCGTCATTGAGGGAGCCGTCGCGCTTGCGTCTTCCTCGAACAAAGGATCCGCTTTCATTGCGCCGCTCGTTCCGGCGATGCTGCTCACGTCAACTTGGAGTCTTATCGCGTTCAGCCAAAAGTACAACGCCCGCTGGGCAGTTGCTATTTACGTCTTTGCGGTCGCTGCGGTGTCATGTCTGCCTTTCATTGACCTG
>JASHWN010000557.1 GCA_030044035.1 Xanthobacteraceae bacterium | reverse complement strand
GCACGCGACGGCGGCGGACGCCATTCGCGCCGGCGGCACGGTGCAGCCCGAAGGCCGCAACACCACGCACTTCTCGATCGTCGACCGTTTCGGCAATGCGGTGGCCAACACCTACACGCTCAACTTCAACTACGGCGTCGGCTTGGTCGCCGACGGCACCGGCGTCCTGCTCAACAACGAGCTCGACGACTTTGCCGTCAAGCCGGACGCGCCCAATGCCTACGGGTTGACCGGCTATGCGGCCAACGCGCCTGGCCCCGGCAAGCGGCCGCTGTCGTCGATGACGCCGACCATCGTGCTCAAGGACGGCAAGCCGTTTTTGGTCACCGGCTCGCCGGGCGGCAGCCGCATCACCACCGCGGTGCTGCAAGTCATCGTCGACGTGATCGACCGCGGCATGGCGGTGGCGGACGCCGTGGCGGCGCCGCGCGTACACGATCAGTGGCTGCCCGACCAGGTGTTCGTCGAACCGGGCGTGCCGGACGCCGTCGTGTCCGCGCTGCAAGCCCGCGGCGACAAGGTGGTTTCCCAGCCGCCATTCACCTCGGCCAATTCGATCGCGATCATGCCGGACGGTTCTTTGGTCGGCGCCGCCGATCCGCGCCACGGCGGGTCGTTCGCGGTGGGGTATTGAAGCCGTTCAGCCGGGCGCCGAATGAACCGCTGCGCGTTTGACGGTCGGCGCCAGCGCGGCGATGACCAGGCCGCACAGCGCGATCGGCACAAAGCCGGCAATCGAGAGCCGCGTTAAGTCCCACAGCCAGCCGCCCAGCACCGAAAGCGCCATGGCGCAGCTGTAGCTGATGGTGAACATGCCGGCGGAGGTGCGATGCACGTCGTCGGGAGCGCTGAGCACCGACGGCAGCGCCAGCGCCAACACCATCGTCACCGCGCCGATGAAGCCGAGCAGGCCGGCCCAGACGACGATCCAGATGCCGTTCGTGACCATCATGCCGACGACGCAGAGCAGCGCAAAGAAGCCGGTCGTCATGTAGGCGCGCGGCTCGGTGACGAGCCGGCCGGCGAGCGGCAGCATCAGCACCGAGGCCGGCAACTGGCCGAAATTGAGCGCGGTGAGCGCCGCGCCGACAAGCTCGGGATGCCCGGCGGCGATGACATAGTCGGGCAGCAAAGCGTTGCTGACAAAATAGGTGGCGTTGACGCTGCCGAAGATCAGGCCGAGGCGCCAGATCAGCGGGTCGCGCCAATTCGGCCACCATTTGGGCGGCGCCAGATCGGCGGCGCGCGCGGTGTCGCGCGGCGCGCCGAAGGCGACAAGCAGCGCCGTCGCCAGCACCGGCGCCGACCAGAACACCAGGCTCATGCGCCAGCTGCCGTGCACCAGCGGCAGCACCACCGGAATGGCGAGCGCGACCGCGAGCGTCTCGCCGACCAACAGCCCGTTCGAGTACACCGCGGTGGCAAAGCCGATGCGCCCGGGAAACCAGGCGCGCACCAGCGGCGGCATGGCGGGCTGCATCACGGCGATGCCGGCACCCATGACGATGGTCGAAACGTAGAGCGACGCCGCGTCATCGACCGCGCCGCGCGCCGCCGAGCCCGCGGCGTTGAGCAGCAATCCGGCCAGCAGCGCCCGCACGATGCCGAAGCGCGCGATCAGAAGCGCGCCCGGCACGGCGGCGATCGCGAACAGCATCGGCGGCAGGCTCGACAGCCAGCCGATTGCGGTCTCCGACAGGCGCAGGTCGGTATGCAAGAGCGGTATCACCGGCGGGATCGCCAGCACGGTGAGCCGCAGGCAGGCGCCGGCGAGCCAGAGCAGAACAAGCGGCATCAGAGACGACAAGCGGGGCGGGGCTGCATGGTTGCGGGCTGGCGTGGGGAGGTTTGTACGAGACCAATCGACCCAAAACTAGGTCTGCGAAGTCATGCCAGCCTTCCACTTTATTTTCGCGTCGGGCTGCACGTCGCGCGATTCCGCTGCCGGCGCTGGGGCGTCTGCCTTGGTCAACACCGCGCTGCCGGTTGTCTTGATAGCAGCTTGCGGAGCCGGAAATACGCGTTGAGTCGCATTGAGGAAGTGGGCCTTGATCTCGGCTACCGGCGGTAGGCTCGGGTCGCGAGTATCTGTCGATCTGTCCTCTGTGTATCCGAAGTCAGCTGAGGAAACCCCTAAACCGAAGCGCTCCACCATCGCGCGCAACACGCTGCCGGTATCGTCTATCAGGCTCTCATATGAAACGGTGAGAGGTGAAATCCGATTGCGGGTAAAGAACCTGCGCCAAGCCATGTCGTGCATGGAAATTTCCTGCAAATATTTATTGATCGATGCATTATCCAGAAAATTTGGCTCGGCGCGAGGCTCCGAAGTGACCAGATCATCAAAGCCCCAGCGGCCCGTCTGATAGCAGATGTGAAGCGAAATCGCCTGGGCCAGAAGGTCCTGGCGATAAAGGTACAAGAAGTGGCCGTTTTGAAACAGCTCGAGCCCTTCCGGATTATTGAGAAAGTGAGCGAATTCCCACCATTGGACCTTCGCGCTAAAGATGCCGTTGACAGTTCGCCGATCCATGACCTCCTTGATGTAAGCCCGCCGTACCCCGGCGTCCGTTCTTAATAACCAGCCATTCTGCAGCGTGCCGATGCCGACTCGTGGTCCGATTATCGCTGCATGCGAAAAGTGAAAATACTCGTGCGGAATGCCGATACCATGGTGGATCATCGCGCGGCACAAGAAGTTGCTTGCGGTCCGTGGTGTGGAGCAAACGAAAACCTTGGCGCGAACCGGACAAGGCGGTTGATCTAATAACTCGCTGCTGATTTGCCGCTCGTTATACCTGATCGGCGAGCTTGAGGATTGAGAAGCCGATCCCGATATTCCAATTGCCGCCGGTTTCGCCATTTCGCGTGGCGCATCCGTAGCGCTTTCGCTCGGAGATATCGCTTCACCCCTTGGGGAGCGCGCGAGGCTCGGATGTCGCGGGCGATCTTGGCCGAGCTCGACGTCAGGTCGGTTTGTTAGATCGCTGTCGGCCACGGATTCGAGATAGCGCTGCGCGCCCTCCATCTCGCGCGGCCGCTTTGCCATATTTGGCAGTTCCGATTGCTTTCTGTAGCCGGCGACGACCAACGCCGCATAGTAAGCGCCGCGGCCAAAATCATAACCTTCCACGGTTCGGTCGGCCTCAGCGGACCCGCGTTTGCGTCCGTGATCGTGCAGGATCTTCAGTTCAGGCAGCAGCACGCCGCGAAAGCCGTGCATGGAGGCGCGTGTGGCCATTTCGATGTCGCCACACGCGAATGGCGTTCCCCATCCCATATTCTCATTGAACAATCCGGCCCGCGCAAACACCTCTCGGGCGAAGAACATGTTCGCGCCCTGTATGGCGCCCGCGGCAAGAATTGTGTTAGGCGCGATGTCGTGCCGGCGTTCGATCGTCAACCATGCGACGCGGGGATCGAGGCTCTCATCGTACATGAGAATCTGGCCGCCGCCGTACTGGAACGACCGCCCGTCCCACAGCATCGAAAGATTAGTGAAATAATTCGCGTCGATGTAGCAATCGTCGTCGGTAAAAACGATCACATTACCTGATGCAATCTTAATTCCGACGTTCCGTGCCAAGTTGAGCCCTGGGCGCTCGCTTTTGGCTATGTTAACGGGAAAACTATTTTTCTTCTTGAACTCGCCCATTAGCTCGTAGGTCGAGTCGGTGGAAGCGCTGTCGACAAGATTCACCTCGATCGCGCTTCGCGTCAGGTCCACCAAATCCAACTTGCCGAGCATCTTAGCGAGTTGGCCGACGCGGTTACGGCTGCACACCACAAGTGAAATCTTGATAGGCAAATGTCCTGAGCGTGCTCCCAGGGATGGTGAAGATTGCGTCCCTGATCCGGAACTAACCGGCGCATTGTCGCCCAGTACGGATTGCGCCTCTCGCCCGGTCGCCGACCTGCCGATCGAAACCGCGGCAGAAGATTCAGTGCCCGGCATAGGTTTGGCAACAGCAGGCTGATGCGCTTGAGCGGGTGCAATCGGATGCAAGCAGTAGGGCTGCGGCGTGACGTAAGCGTTCAGATAAAGGTGCTCCGACAACGCTCTTCGGTATTGGCTCAATCCAAGGCCATGCATCGACCGTTGATGCGCAATGAGCTGGAGGTCGATCGGCATATAGAGGACGGAAAAGATTTCCAGGCATTTTGTGATGCCGGCGCGCGACAGGATGTAGCCTTCGGTGCCGGAGCCTCTGTATCCGACGGCTTGGCCCATGGAATTCCGCGGCATCCTGTTGCTGATGTACAGCATGTCGGCGTCAGCTGGAACCGCGACATCGTCGAGCGAGCGGCAGATAACCGCATCGTCCTCGAACACGACCACGTAATCGGCATCCTCCTGCTTGGCTCGCTGCCAGCACAGGATATGCGAGAACGCGCAGCCGATTTCAGTAAACAGCAATGGCGCGCGTTGGCGTCGCGGATCAGCTCGTTCGTGAAACGTCCATGCGAGATCAGTAATGTCAATTTTGCACCCCGCTACGGTTTTGCCTTGCCTGAGATCAGCAACGGAAATGGCATCAAAAAAATCAAACGACACTGAATAGCTTGCAGCGTTCGAAGCAAACCGACGCCGATTCGCGGAGTTGGCTAAAGAGATGCAATAAACACGGCTGTTCGGGATCATCTTCACACATTCCCGGCGCAACTGTGTGAGCCCACAATCTGCGCTCGTACTCTCCCGTCCGAGAAGCGCAATGTCAATCGGCTGCCGCCGCCGAGCTTACGTGAGCTTCCTGTGATCGGCGCTGCGAATGTTGTTTACGCGCGGGGCTTGCGCCAGCGACGCCGTTCGCCGGGCGAAGGCGCGGCTTGCAAACGCTCGACCCCAACCTCGGTGGGGGCATGGCGTTCGTCAATGTTGGAAATGTTTCCGCGCGTCTGCTCGGGTGCGAGCAAACAGTCGACGCTGCGCTAGCTGCGCCTGCCGATG
>JASHWN010000556.1 GCA_030044035.1 Xanthobacteraceae bacterium | reverse complement strand
CACATGGCCAAAGAAAAATTCCAGCGCACCAAGCCGCATTGCAACATCGGCACCATCGGTCACGTCGATCACGGCAAGACCACGTTGACGGCGGCGATCACCAAGGTTCTGGCCGAGAAGGGCCAGGCCCAGTTCACCGCCTACGATCAGATCGACAAGGCGCCGGAAGAGAAGGCGCGCGGCATCACCATCGCCACTGCGCACGTCGAGTACGAGACCGACAAGCGGCACTACGCGCACGTCGACTGCCCCGGGCACGCCGACTACGTCAAGAACATGATCACCGGCGCCGCGCAGATGGACGGCGCTATCCTCGTGGTCAGCGCCGCCGACGGCCCGATGCCGCAGACCCGCGAGCACATTCTGCTCGCCCGCCAGGTCGGCGTGCCGGCGCTGGTCGTCTACCTCAACAAGGTCGACATGGTGGACGATCCGGAGCTGCTCGAGCTCGTCGAGCTCGAAGTCCGCGAGCTCCTCACCAAGTACAATTTCCCGGGCGACAAGATTCCGTTCGTCAAGGGCTCGGCGCTGTTCGCGCTCGAAGGCAAGGACGAGAAGCTCGGCAAGACGTCGATCATGGACCTGATGAAGGCGGTCGACGACTACATCCCGCAGCCGGAGCGCCCGAAGGATCAGCCGTTCCTGATGCCGGTCGAGGACGTGTTCTCGATTTCCGGCCGCGGCACGGTGTGCACCGGCCGCATCGAGCGCGGCGTCATCAAGGTCGGCGAGGAAGTCGAGATCGTCGGCATCCGCCCGACCATGAAGACCGTGGTCACCGGCGTCGAAATGTTCCGCAAGCTGCTCGACCAGGGCGAGGCGGGCGACAACGTCGGTTGCCTGCTGCGCGGCACCAAGCGCGAAGAGGTCGAGCGTGGCCAGGTGCTGTGCAAGCCGGGCTCGGTCAAGCCGCACACCAAGTTCAAGGCCGAGGCCTACATCCTCACCAAGGAGGAGGGCGGCCGCCACACGCCGTTCTTCACCAACTATCGGCCGCAATTCTACTTCCGCACCACCGACGTGACCGGCGTCGTCACCCTGCCGCAAGGCACCGAGATGGTCATGCCCGGCGACAACATCGCCATGGAGGTGACGCTGATCGTGCCGATCGCCATGGAAGAGAAGCTGCGCTTCGCCATTCGCGAGGGCGGCCGCACCGTCGGCGCCGGCGTCGTGGCGAGCATTGTGGAGTGATGCGAATAGGGAGTGGCGAATGGCGAATGGATTTAACCCCATTCGCTATTTCGCCATTCGCCACTCGCGGGCAAAGAGATAAACGGCAATGAACGGCCAAAACATCCGCATCCGGCTCAAGGCGTTCGATCACCGCATCCTCGATGCGTCGACGCGCGAGATCGTCAACACCGCCAAGCGAACCGGCGCGCAGGTGCGCGGGCCGATTCCGCTGCCGACCAGAATCGAGAAATTCACCGTCAACCGTTCGCCGCACGTCGACAAGAAGAGCCGCGAGCAGTTCGAGATGCGCACGCACAAGCGGCTCCTGGATATCGTCGATCCGACGCCGCAGACCGTCGACGCGCTGATGAAGCTCGACCTCGCCGCCGGCGTCGACGTCGAGATCAAGCTGTAAGAAAAGGCGCGAAGGGAATTTTGCCATGCGTTCCGGGGTGCTCGCGCAAAAGGTCGGCATGACGCGGCTGTTCACCGATGCCGGCGAACACGTGCCGGTAACGGTGCTCCGCCTCGGCAATTGCCAGGTGGTCGCCCACCGCAGCAAGGACAAGAACGGCTACGTGGCGCTGCAGCTCGGCGCCGGCGCGCGCAAAGTGCAGCGCGCCAACAGGGCCGATCGCGGCCATTTTGCCGTCGCCAAGGTCGAGCCCAAGCGCAAGCTCGCCGAATTCCGCGTCGACGACAACGCGCTCATTCCGGTCGGCGCCGAGATCACCGCCGATCATTTCGTCGTCGGCCAGTATGTCGACGTCACCGGCACCTCGACCGGCAAGGGCTGGGCCGGACCGATGAAGCGCTGGAATTTCGCCGGCCTGCGGGCGAGCCACGGCGTCTCGATTTCGCACCGCTCGCACGGCTCGACCGGCGGCCGCCAGGACCCCGGCAAGACGTTCAAGAACAAAAAGATGGCCGGCCATCTCGGCGTCGACCGGGTGACTACGCTTAATCTCAAAGTGATGCAGACCGACGTCGAGCGCGGCCTGATTTTGGTCGAAGGCGCGGTGCCGGGCGTCAAGGGCGGCTGGATCCTGGTGCGCGACGCGATCAAGAAGAAGCTGCCCGACGGCGTGCCCATGCCCGGCAAGTTCAAGCTCGCCGAGGCGGCGCAAGGGGAACAAGGCGCGCCGGCCGCCGCCGCGCCGGACAAGGGCGAAGCGACTGCCGCCGAGACCAAGGAGGGCGCGTGACATGGAAGTAAAAGTCACCACCCTCGACGGCGGTCAGGCCGGCTCGGTCACGCTGTCCGATGCGATTTTCGGGCTCGAACCGCGTCCCGACATCATTCATCGCTGTGTGGTCTGGCAATTGGCCAAGCGCCAGCGCGGCACGCACGCGGTCAAGAACCGCGCCGACATCCACCGCACCGGCAAGAAAATGTACCGGCAGAAGGGCACCGGCTCGGCACGTCACGGCTCCGCGCGCGTGAACCTGTTCCGCGGCGGTGGCCGGTCGTTTGGGCCGCAGGTGCGCAGCCACGCCATCGGCCTGCCCAAGAAGGTGCGGGCGCTGGCGCTCAAGCATGCGCTCTCCGCCAAGGCCAAGGACGACGGCATCGTCGTCATCGACGCGCTCGCCGTGAAGGAGGGCAAGACCAAGGCGCTGCGCACGAGCTTCGAAAAACTCGGCCTCGCCAACGCGCTGTTGATCGACGGCGCCGAGATCGCCGCCAATGTGCGCGCGGCGGCGCGCAACATTCCCAATATCGACGTGCTGCCGGTCGCCGG
>JASHWN010000555.1 GCA_030044035.1 Xanthobacteraceae bacterium | reverse complement strand
AGATCGGTCGGACTTTTCAACTGCCGCCGCAGCGCCGAGAGGATTTGCGCGCGGTTGAGTTCGACGTCATCGGTGTCGAAGCGCGGCGCGCTGAGCGCGAGCCGCAGATCGTCGAATGCCTCATCCTTGTTCTCGGAAAGCGTCCGCAGCGAGCCATGGATGCGGTCGCGCCCGGCGCGGAAGTCGAGGTGCACGGCCTTGCGGTCGAGCCGATCCTGAAAGGCCTTGGAATCGTACGGGCCGGCACCCTCGTCGAGCAGCGAGGTCATCAGCTCGGCGGTGCCGGCTTTGTCGTCTGGATCCTGCGCCGCGCCGCCCTGAAAGGCGAAGCTGACGACGACGAGCGGCACCGCCGGCTCATGCACCAGCCAGGCCTCGATGCCGCCCGGGCTCGTCACGCGCTCGATCGTAGTCGCCGCCGCCGGGGCTGCCGACAACGCCAGCAGCAAGGCCGCCGACGCGGCGTAACGCGTCAAGCCACGCGCCGTCAGGGGAGCAAAAACCTTCACGAGCGATTCTCCTCGGGCTGCAGATTCTTCACCAGATAACCGGTCACCGACCGGCGGACGTCGAGCCAGTGTCGCGCTGCATCCCGCACGGCGTCGGCGGTGACGGCGCGCACGTCGTCGGGCCAAGCGCGGATCGCATCGACGCTCTCGCCGGTGGCGAGCCCGGCGCCATACCAGCGCGCCAGGGTCGCCTGGTTGTCCTGCGCATAAACCGCGTCGGCGACGAGGTCGGTCTTGGCGCGCTCGAGTTCGTCGGCGGTAATGCCGTGCGCCATCACGTCCGCGAGCACGGCATCGAGCGCCGCTTCGACTGTCGCCAGCTTGACGCCGGGCTTCGGCGCGGCAAACACGCCGAACTTGCCGTAATCAAGCGCGGTGTCCGAATAGAACGCGCCGGCATTGAGCGCGACGCCCTTGTCGAGCACCAGCGCGCGATAGAGCCGGCCGTTGGCGCCGCTGAGCACATTGGCCAAGATTTCAAGCGCTTCGCTTTCGCCGGACTTCGCGGTCGTGGAGGACGGCGCCAGGTAATAGCGGCTGACGCTCGGCTGCTCGACGCGCGGATCGGCCAGCGTCACCCGGCGCGGCGCGTCTTGGATCGGCTCGGTCGGCCGCAGCCGCGGCCCGCTTGCGGCGCGGTCGGCGACTTTGCCGTAGGTCGCCTCGGCATCGGCCTTGACTTCGTCCGGCGCGACGTCGCCGGCGACGACCACGATGGCGTTGTTCGGCGAATAGAAGCGCTGATAGAACGCCAGCGCGTCGTCGTAGTTGAGCTTCTCGACCTCGTGGCGCCAGCCGATCACCGGCCGATGGTATGGATGATTGAGGTAGAGGCTCGCGTCCATCTGCTCGGCAAGCTGGGCGCCCGGATTGTTGGCGACGCGCATGTTGAGCTCTTCGAGCACGACACTGAGCTCGGGCCGCGCCACCGCGTCGGTCAGAACGAGCCCGGTCATGCGGTCGGCCTCGAACGCCATCATCTCCTTCAAGTGCTCGCGCGGCACGCGCTGAAAAAAGCCGGTGTAGTCGCTGGAGGTGAAGGCGTTCTCCTGGCCGCCGATGGCGGCGACGGCTTGCGAGAAGGTGTCGCCCGGATTCTTCTGGGTGCCCTTGAACATCAGGTGTTCGAGGTAATGGGCGAGGCCGGATTTGCCGGGCGTCTCGTCGGCGGCGCCGACCTTGTACCAGATCATGTGGGTGACGACCGGCGCGCGATGGTCGGGCAGCACGACCACCTCGAGCCCGTTCGCGAGCTTGAAATCGGCCACTTCGGGTCCGTTCGTGGCGCGCGCGGCGCCGCTACCCGCAGCAACGGCGAGCGCTGCAACGCACACGGCTGCAGCGGCACGCCGCCGCGCGGCGACAGCGCTCGGCGCCGTCGTGGTGGACGAGACGTGATGATGGATCGGTTCAGACAACATGGCCTCCGCAGGATCGAGCCGAAGCGCGCCCCAGCAACACCGCACTACGCTTGGTGGACCGAAATCTTAATTCCCCGCCGAACCGCTCGACGGCGTCGCTCGATCGGCGACGGTCGGGATTTTGTACTTCTTCTGCTCTGGACCGATGCCGTAGGGCTGATCGGGCGACGGCGTCAGATAGCCGGCCGGCGGATCGGTCAGGCTCGTGCGTGACGGCTCGCCGGTGAAGGTTGCGTATTCTTCCTTATGGAAGAAGCTGAAGTCGAAAATGCTTTTCTTCTGCCGCGGCACGTCGCCCTCGGCATTCGCGCTCGCCGTGCCGCCGCCGGCCCCCGGCGCGCCGCTGCCGCGCAACTCGTCGGGGCGCAGCGGGCGGGAGGATTCGAGCACGTAGTCGGGATGCGGCTTCGGCTTTTCTTTGGCTTTGGCTTGCGCCCGCCTTGCGATGTCAGGATCGTGCGGCCAATCCGGCAGCGGCGGCGCCGCGTTGGCCTGCGGCGGCGGCAAATCGCGGGTCGGCGGCACGACCAGCGGCGAGCGTTCGTTGTATTGGATATTGGGGTTGCCGCTGCCGACGCCGATGGTCTGCAGAATCCTGTCGTAGATCGACGTACTGTTGCTGATGTCATCGTCGCCGGCGCGGGCGGCACCGCCGGCGCAGACAACGAGAGCGGTCAGCGCTGCGCCACCGGCAGCGTACGCCAATCGCATATGCATCGGCCCATGCCGGCCGATCTTGCGGCCTAGGAACTGGTCCTGCGGCATACCCTCACCTGAGGTGCCGATCCGGCACGCTCCCCAAGGGCGGCAAGCCCTTAAACGTCACCCACAAGGCGGCTTTTAAATACCCGATCAGGGCGCTTTTGCGGCGCCCCCATGCCGCAGCGATTCATACAAGAGTCCGACCACGCCCGCAACGATGGCCACGTCGGCCAGGTTGAAGACGTACCAGCGGAAGCTCCAAACCGCGGTTTCGACGTGGAGCAGCACAAAATCCATCACGCCGGGCCAATGCAGCCGGTCCACGGCGTTGCCCACGGCGCCGCCGATGATCAGGCCGAGCGA
>JASHWN010000554.1 GCA_030044035.1 Xanthobacteraceae bacterium | reverse complement strand
GCGGTTGTTGAGCGCATCGGCATAATCCGGCCGCAGCGCCAGCGCGCGGTCGTAGCTCGCCAGCGCCTCGTCGAACCGCTTCAGTTGCCGCAACGCATTGCCGCGGTTGTAGAGCGCCCCGGCATAATCCGGCCGCAACGCAAGGGCGCGGTCGTAGCTCGCCAGCGCCTCGTCAAAGCGCTTGAGTTCGTGCAGCGTATTGCCACGATTATAGCGCGCCTCGACATGGTCCGGCTGCAGCGCAAGGGCGCGGTCGTAGCTCGCCAGCGCTTCGTCGAACCGCTTCAGTTGCCGCAGCGCATTGCCGCGGTTGTAGAGCGCTGCCCCGGCACAATCCGGCCGCAGCGCCAGCGCGCGGTCGTAGCTCGCCAGCGCCTCGTCGAAGCGCTTGAGTTCGTGCAGCGTCGCACCGCGGTTGCAGAGCGCCTCGGCATAGTTCGGCCGCAGCGCCAGCGCCCGATCGTAGCTCGCCAGCGCGTCGTCAAAGCGCTTGAGTTCGTGCAGCGTCGCACCGCGGTTGCAAAGCGCCTCGGCATGATCCGGCCGCAGCGCCAGCGCGCGGTCGTAGCCCGCCAGTGCCTCGTCGAACCGTCGTTGCTGCGCGCTAATCACTGCGATCAGGTGAAGTGCATCAAAATAATCGGCCTTAGCACTGAGGATCGCACGCGCCAGATCATCGGCCTCGCGTAACCGCCCGCCCTGATAGGCCGCGACCGCCCGCTTCATCACTTCGGGCAATGTTAGCGTAACGCTGGTCATCCGTAGGACTCTCCCTGGCGCCAAACTGATACGGCCAACGCCAGCGCGGCAAGGCTGGCTCAGTTGGTGTGGGACGCGGCGCCGACATCGCTGCCGCGGACTTCCAGATAGCTCGCCAATCGCGACAGCATCGCGGCGCCGTCCCATTCGGCGGGGCCGATGACGCGGCCCAGTTCGCGGCCATCGGCGTCGATCAACAACGTCGTCGGCATGCCCACCGCGTTGACGACGTAAGTGACGTTTGCCGATTTGTCGATGTAGATGCCGAGCGAGCTGAGCCCAAGCTCGCGATAGAAGCGCGCGACAGCGTCGCGGCCGCGATGATCGATCGACAATGGAATAACGGTGAACGCCGGTCCGCCCAATCTTGCCTGCAGGCGATCGAGCGCCGGCATTTCCTTGCGGCACGGCACGCACCAGGTCGCCCACAGATTGAGAAGCACCAGGCGGCCACGAAAGTCCGCAAGCGTCAGCGGCGCATCGTCGCCGGTGGTGAAACTGAACGACGCTATCGGGCGCGGCGTCGGCAAAGCGATGAACGGCGCCCCGTCCGATGAATTCGATGCCGCGGACGGCAAGTTTTCGGCGGCCGGGGGTATTGCCGCGCGCCACGCGACCAGCACGGCAATGATTGCGGCCGCAGGCACGGCGCTCAGGCTAGCTATCGTGCGAACGCGCATGATGGAACCGCGCGGCCCGCCGCGCGCCTCTAAGTTGAAAAAATGCTGGCGAACATTTTGACCTGCGGTTAAGATCGTACAAACGGGGGCGCGCCGGAGTCAAACTAAACCAAGAACTCATACGGGAAACGCAGATAGAGGGGTCTCATGAAAACAGTATGTGGTGTGACAGCCCTGTCGGCTGCCATCGGTCTTGCGCTAACGCTGCAATGCTCACCGAGCCGAGCCGCCATGCAAGACGACCCGGCGATGCAGGCTATGCTGAACTTCATCAAGAAGAAGATGGCAAGAGAGCACCTCGAAATGTGCTACGGCATCAATGCTGCGGGCAAAAACGATTGCGGTACCGCGACGCACTCGTGCCACACCATGGCCAAAGAAGCGCGCGATCCGGCGTCGTTCGTGCTGGTGCCGATCGGCCTTTGTACGAGGATCGCAGGCGGCAGCTTGGAGCCTCACTAGGAGCCGCAAGTGGCGACGTGTTGTCTGTGCGCGTGTTAACCGATCGCGTACCGGAAACGATTCCGGCACTGGCCGGCATTGGGTTGCGCTTTCCGCATCATAAGGCGGTCATCGCGCAGCGCCCGCCGGTGGCGTGGTTCGAAGTCCACAGCGAAAACTACCTGGCAGGCGCCGGGGCTCGCGATCTCGAAGCTATCCGCCGCGATTATCCGGTGTCGCTCCATGGCGTCGGGTTGTCGCTTGGCAGCGCCGATGGCCTCGATGCCGGGCACCTCGATCGCATCGTGCGCCTGGCCGAGCGCATCGATCCCGGCCTGGTCTCCGAGCATCTGAGCTGGAGCGTCAGCGAGGGCGATTATCTCGGCGATCTCTTGCCGCTGCCGCTCACCGAGGAGGCGCTCGATGTCGTCTGCAACAACGTCGATCGCTTTCAGAAGGCCATGCGGCGACGGATTCTTGTCGAAAACCCGTCGAGCTATCTGCAGTACCGCCATTCGACCATTCCGGAGAGCGAGTTTCTGAGCGCCGTTACGCAGCGCACCGGCTGCGGTATTCTGTGCGACGTCAACAATATCGTCGTCTGCGCCGCCAATCACGGCTGGGATCCGCACGCTTATCTGGACGCTTTGCCGTCAAGCGATGTCAAAGAGCTGCATCTGGCCGGCCATACCGTGAAGGCTCTCGACGGCGACGCCATGCTTCTCATCGACGATCACGGCTCGCACGTCGATGCCGCGGTGTGGTCGCTGTTCAGGAAAGCCGTGCAACGTTTCGGACCGCTGCCGACATTGATCGAATGGGACACCAACATTCCGCCGCTTGGCGTGTTGATCGAGGAAGCGAACCGCGCTGCCGTCATTCTGTTGGAACCGCGCCGGCGTTCCGCCCATGCCGACACTGCGTGACATCCAGCGCGACATCGCGCGCAGCATCCTGTCGCCGAGCGACGGCGGGGCGCTGGCTCATATCGCCGGCGACGGCTTTGCCGCTGCGGAGCGGTTCAACGTCTATCGCAATAACGTTGCGAT
>JASHWN010000553.1 GCA_030044035.1 Xanthobacteraceae bacterium | reverse complement strand
GCATCTTTATTCGTCATTGCCGGGCTTGACCCGGCAATCCATGCTCAATCGCCGGCTTTGAGAGTCGCCGTAACGCTCCCCAAGACCCCAGTTCAGCGTGGACCGCCGGGTCGAGCCCGGCGGTGACGGGGGGACTAGAATCCTCCGCGCCCCCGCCAAGCCGGGGCGCTTTGGCGCGAAAGCGAAGCACTGAGCTTGCCCATCAGGAGGCGCAACTCGAGCTCGCGGAATTCGGCAAAGATGGTGCCGATCCACTGGTGGACCTCGGTCGGGCCGCCGGTGGTCGCCACCATGTAGGCGCCGAACGAGAAGCTTGGCCGGTCGATGACGCCGCGCACCACCGGCGACAGCCGCGCTATGCGGATCATGCGGCACTCCGCACGCGACGGCGGAAAGTCTTCCTTGTCGAAGGTCACCGACACGGCTTCGTTGTGCACCGGCACGAACGTGGCGTCCGGGACCAGCTTGCGCAAATTGGCGTAGGCCCGCACGATCGAGGCGGCGCTGTCGGTCACGAACAACACGACGGGCTCGATCATGCGCCGCTGCGCCTCCGGCACGAAGCCGATCTCGGCCATCACGGCGAAGAACTGATCGAACGACTTGTAGCCAAGATCGATCACGCGCGTGACCGGTTGGGCGGCGATGAGTTGGTCGAACAACAGCATTTGGCCGCGCGTATCGGTGATGTCGATCGGCCGAACCAGTCGCGGAAAATATCCGGCGAGCACCGGATCGCGCGGATTGAGATCGTATGCGACGAGAGGACGGTCGCTCGCGCGGAAGAACTCGATCAACAGCCGCGCCAACAGCGTCTTGCCGACGCGCGGCCGCGGCGAGGCGACGATGTAAACTGGCGCCGGCGGCGGCATGGCAGCGGCGCTTTAAGAGCGCGCCGCCTGCACGCGCGGATTATTGACCAGGGCGCCCGCCGCGATGATGTCGTTGAGCTTGATGCGATCGTACTCGGCCCAGACGTTGCCGAGCCAGTGCCGCACATAGCCGCGCAGCACGAACGAGTAATTGGCCGCGTCGCCCTTGGGTCCCTTGTTGGCGACGAAGGCGAGGAACGGCACCGAGGCAAGCTCGACCTGCTCGTAGGCCATCTCGTTGAGCTTGGGGATGCTGATCTCGACCGCGTCCTTGAGCTTGTTGAAATAGGCCGCGTGGGTCGCCTGGTCCCACTCGAAGAAGCTCGTGTTGTTGACGTAGTTCTTGACCAGAAAATACCTGGCGTCGGCGGTGAACGGCGCGGTGTCTTCGATCTCGTTGAGCGAGGCGATCGATGAGCCGAGGATGTGGAACACCGCAAAGGTGATCTGCCCCTTCTTCGCCGCATCGAGGAAGCCGATGTCGCGCAGCGCGCGCAGCGTCGGCGACAGCATTCCGGCGCGCACGTCGATCACCGTCACCTGGGCTTCGACGCTCGCCAGGGTGTCGAAGATCTTCATCTGGTCGGGAACCAAGGTGACGTCGACGATCTCGGTCACGTCGGGATGGAAGCGCTTGAGCGTGCCTTTGGGCGATTCGCTGTCGAACGCGCGCGTCGGGATGTGATGGGCGGTGAAGTAATCGAGCAGCGTGCGCGCCACGGTGGTCTTGCCGACGCCGCCTTTGTCCGCGCCGACCACGATCACAGCTGGCTTCACCATGGCTTTCCCCTCGCTGACGCGGCGCCGGCTGTCTCGAACCGGCGGCTGCACCGGTCGATGCGGCAAGGCTGCCAAGCGGGAGCGTCGCGTCCCTACACCACAAAGATCGTTTCTACACAGCCCAAGGGCGGTTTGGAAGGAGAAGCGCGAGGTTATACCCCGCTCTGATTCGCACGGCTCGCCATTCAAAGAAGCAAAAGTGACGCGATTGCGGCTAGCCGCTATGCGGACCCCAGGGACCGGGCGAAGACGGCGACTGCTGGTCGGGCTCGGCCGCAGGCGCAGCAGGCTGGTCGTCCGAGGCGGCGGCGCTGCCGCGACCGTTCTCGGCCGCGCCCCAGGGCCCCTTAGCCGCCGGCTCAGCGGATTCGGCGGGCGTCTCTTCCGCGTCCGGCTCCGGCAACGCAATCGGCCCGGGATCATGCCCGCCGGCATACTTGATCAAGGCCGCGACCCTGTCCGCCACCGTCGGGTGAGTATCGAATAGCTCGCCAAAGCCCTCGCGCGGATTGTCGACGCACAGCTCCATCACTGCCGAGGTGGCGCCCGGCAGCTCGCCGCGGCCCTCGATCTTGCGCAGCGCCGAGATCATCGCGTCGGGATTTTGCGTCAGCTCCACGGAACCGGCGTCGGCCAGATATTCGCGGGCGCGCGACAGCGCGAGCCGAATGATGAACGACAGCGCGTAGGCGACGACCAGCAGTACGATGGCGACGAGGATCGCCAAGCCCGCGCCACCGCCGCCGCGGTCGCTGGACGAGCGCGAGCGGCCGAAGGAAAAGCCGTTGTAGAACCACAGCCGGAAGATCAGCTCGGCGAAGAACGAGACCACGCCGGCGATGATCACGGCGATTACCATCATGCGCACGTCGCCGTTGCGGATATGGGTCAGCTCGTGGCCGAGCACGCTTTCGACTTCGGCATCGTCGAGCCGGTCCAACAGCGCGGTCGTCACCGTGATGGCGTATTGTTTCTCGTTCATGCCGGTGGAGAAGGCATTGAGCGCGTCGCTCTCCATGATTTTCAGCTTCGGCATGGTGATGCCGCGCGAGATACACAGATTTTCCAGAAGATTGTAGAGCCGCGGCATCTCGCTACGCGTCACCTCGCGGCCGCCAGTGAGCGCATCGATCATGTTCTGATGGAAATAATAGGCGATGGCGATCCACGCCGCGGTGCCGAGCGTCGCCAGCGGCGCGGCCTCGAGGAGGTCGGCCCAGGCAAGCTGCAACAGCGTGTTGAGATCGGCATTGACGGAGAGCGCCTCGGCAACGAGCGCGCCGGCATAGACCAACACGTAGACCAGGAAGAACAGGCCGACGAGCAGTGCGATCGAACGGCGCCGGTTCGATTGGATGTGCGTATAGAGGCCGTAGGCAGCCATGGCGCGCCGGCGCGGTCCTGCGTTTTAGAACTTGACCGGCGGCGCCTGCAGCTCGGCCTGGCGGTCGGTGCCGAGATCGAAGAAGTCCTTCGGCGTAAAGCCGAATGAGGCGGCGAACAAAGCGGCGGGAAAGCGCTGGATCGAGGTGTTGTATTCCTGCACCGCGTTGTTGAAGAAGCGCCGCGACGCCGCGATCTTGTTCTCGAGATCGCTCAGCTCAGCCTGCAATTGCTGGAATTCGGCGTTGGCCTTCAGATCCGGGTAGGCTTCCGACAGCGCGAACAGCTGGCGCAGCGCCCCCGACAGCATGTTCTCGGCTGCGGCCTGCTGCGCCGGTGCGCCCCCCTGCGCGGCGACCGCCGCATTGCGCGCCTTGATCACCTCGTCGAGAGTGCCGCGCTCGTGCGCCGCATAGCC
>JASHWN010000552.1 GCA_030044035.1 Xanthobacteraceae bacterium | reverse complement strand
TGGCGCACCTCGCTGAACGTCATCAGCGCAAAGCCGAGCGTCACCAGAACGATCACGACTTCGGCGACGCGCTGCAGCACGCGGACCTGGGTCACGTGCTTGCGCGCCATGAGGTTGTCGGCGGTGCCGATCTGAAAGCGCAGCAGGTACAAGCTCGCCGCAATGCGCAGCGCCGTGAGCGCCATCCAGCCGACCAGGCAAATGACGCCGAGGCCGAGCAACCGCGACAGGAAGGCCCTGGTGTCGGCGCCAAGCGGCGCTGTCTGTAGCGCAACGGCCATGGCGATGAGCAAGAGGCCAAGTCGCACCGGGTTTCTGGTTTGATCGAGCACCGAGCGCAGGTAGGGCCGCCTGGTCCCGAGCAACCGGCCGAGAACGGCGAGAGTGGCGGCATGGATGATCCTAGGCGATCGCCGTTGCGGCCACCAGAACGATGACCGATACGGCCCAGGGCGGCGCAAACGAGAGGGCCGCCGCCAGGGCGGCAAAGGCCGCGTTCACCTGATGGATGAAATCTTGCCACATATCGGGAACCGCGCCGGAAATGGACTTCGATCAATAGATTAACAGATGAGGAAACGCGGAGCTTGTATGCCTGGTTCGGCCTGGTTCCGCCTGGACAGCCCGGCCGCGCGGTGGCATTAGCTGCCGCGACCGTAGCGCAAAAACCTTCGACCGACGATGAAGACCTTTCTGCTGCGCGTATTCACCTGGTGGAACAGCCAAACGTTCGGCACCCAAGTGTGGACGGCGCTTTACGGCGAGCATGTCGGCGACGACGAATTCGGCAACCGCTATTATCGGACCAAAGGCGGCAAGGTCGATCCGGCGCTTGGCTTCGAGCGGCGCTGGGTCGTCTATAACGGGCTGGCCGAGGCTTCCAAAGTGCCGCCAAGCTGGTACGGCTGGCTGCATCACACCGTGGACGTACCGCCGACCGAGGATGAGCCGCGGCCGCATCCGTGGGAGAAGCCGCATCGGCCGAACCTGACCGGCACTTCCGGCGCGTATCGCCCGAGCGGTTCGACCCTGGGCCCTGGTCGCCGGCCGAAGGCGACCGGCGACTACAAGGCTTGGTCGCCGGGCGACCAGTAGCTTGATTGCCGGGCCGGCTGCATTCGGCGCAATGGCTCCATTGCAGCCGCCATTCCGGCCCCTGTTCGAGCCAGGTCCCTGGAATTGCCGCAATCGAAATGTTAACCCGGCCCGGCATCACCCAGCCAAGCCGCTTAGCTCAGATCGGGCCGCTTTCTTCATGATCCGCATCGCCGCGCTCGTGGTAGTGATCGGCGGCACCCTGGCGGCGGTACCGGCCGCGGCGCAGTTCGGCAATATTTTTGGCGATGCGCCGCCGCCGCGCCCGCCAGCTGATATTCCCAACGGTCCCTTCCCGCCGCAGCCGCCGCCTCCAGGACAATACCCGGCCCGGGCACCAGTCTCGCCGTATCCCGCACCAGGACCGGGTTCGCCGTATCCCGCGGCGTTGCCGCCCGGCTCTGCGCCGCCGCCACCGCCACCGCAGTCAGCGATTCAGGCGCAGCCGCTGCCGCCGCCGCCCGGCGCGGTCGTAGCGCCTGCTCCGGGACCCGGGCAGAGTTTTCCGCAGCAAGGGCCGGGTCCCGAACGGGCGCGCGCGGTTCCGCCTCCGGGGCCTCCTGGCAACGCTGGGCCCGCAACTGGCGCGCCCCCCGCCAACAATTCGCCGGCGGCCGCAGAACCAGCTGAAACGGGGCCGGTCGAGGATACGGTCGTCGAAGCGCCGACCCAGCACATCGAAAACGGCAAGGCGGTATTCGCCGGGCTCGACAAGATCACCGGCCGCACCTTCACGTTCGACGCGGCGATCGGCGAGACAGTGCGTTTCGGCGCGCTCGAGGTCACGCCGCGCGCCTGCTACACCCGCCCGCCGACGGAAGCGACCAATACCGATGCCTTCGTCGAGGTCGACGAGGTGACGCTGACGCGCGAGATCAAGCGCATTTTCACCGGATGGATGTTCGCATCGAGCCCGGGGCTGCATGCGGTCGAGCATCCGATCTACGACGTGTGGCTTACCGATTGCGCCGCGCCGATTCAGAGCGCGCTGGCCGAGCCCGCCGTGACACCACCTCCTGCGGCAGCGACGCCTGCGCGCGTGCGTCATCCGGCACCGCCGCCTCAGCGCACAACGCGTCCGGTACCGCGCGGCGCTGAGCCACCGCCACAATAACACTCAGGTTTTGCTCAGCACCGCAAGCGCGGCGCGCCCCGGCACCGGTCGATCGAGCGGCAGCGCATCGAAATTTCCCGCCCCGACCAGCGCGGCATCGAGCAGCTTATGGTAGGCCGCCCTCGGCACCTCGGCGGCGCCGAAGGTGCGCAGATGCTCGGTCACGAACTGCGTATCGAGCAGTCGGTACTGACCGGCCTTGAGGCGCGCCACCAAGTGGACGAGCGCGACCTTCGAAGCGTCGCGGGCGAGATGAAACATGCTCTCGCCGAAAAACGCCCGGCCGAGGCACACCCCGTAGAGGCCGCCGACCAACTGATCGCCCGCATAAGCTTCGACGCTGTGGCAGTCGCCGCGTTCGTAGAGCTTGCGGTAGAGCTGCTGAATGCGACCGTTGATCCAGGTTCGTGCGCGTCCCGGCGCGGGCTCGGCGCAGGCGGCGATCACCGCGTCGAAGTCGCGGTCGACGAAGACCGTAAAGCAGTCGGAGCGGACGGTGCGCGCCAAGCGCCCCGGCACGTGAAAGCGGTCCAGCGGAATGATGCCGCGCCGCTCCGGCTCGATCCAATAGAGCGCCGGGTCGTCGGCCCCTTCCGCCATGGGAAAGATGCCACAGGCATACGCCTTGAGCAGAACCTCCGGCGTAATGTCGATCAGGACGGAGTCGCGGCTGGCCATGCGTTTCGTCTAACCGGCTAAATTCCTTAAGGTTGAAGCCTCGACAGTCCTGCTCACTGCGGCTCTGCCGTCGGCCTGGTCTAAGGGTTGGCAGGCCGGATGGGTTCCCGCCGGGTGCGGCGCCGCGCGGCATCATATGTCACCGGCGGCAGTTTTATTAACCCCGCGCAAACCATAGTGCGCCTAAAATTTTAGTCAGGTTGAACCATTTTGCGCACCGACGCGTTCGGCCTTCCAAAAGCGCCAAGAAATCGCTGCCATGCAAACGGCTTTGAGGGTCAGCGTACCAATTCGCATTCTGCTGGTCGAGGATGAGTTCCTGATCGCCGAATGGGTCGCCGAGTCATTGTCGGAACAGGGCTTTGCCGTACACACGGCGAGCAATGCGCGTGATGCCTTGCGGTATCTCGCAGCCGCGCCGGTCGACGTATTGTTCACCGACATCAATCTGGCCGAAGCGATGGACGGTGCCGCGCTCGCCCGCCGCGCCCGTCAAATGTTGCCCGCACTGCCTGTGATCTACGCCTCGGCCCGGGTCGCGGGTCTCGAACCCGCACAGCGCGTGCCCGGCGCGCTGTTCGTGCACAAGCCCTATGAACCGGAAGCGGTTGGACGGCTCATCATGGGCTTGTTTGAAGCCGCCAACGCGCCTCTCGTGCCGGAATTGGCATAGGCGCGAAAATCTACGGCTCCAGGCCGCCGCGCGCCAAAAATTCCTCGAGCCAGTGGATGTGGTAGGCGCCGTCAATGATGTCGTTTTCCTGCGCCAAGGCGCGGAACAGGGCGAGGTTGGTTTCGACCCCGTCGATGACGAACTCATCGAGCGCACGCCGCAACCGCATCAAACATTCGCCGCGCGTCTTGCCGTGCACGATCAGCTTGCCGACGAGCGAATCGTAAAACGGCGGGATTGCATAGCCGTGATAGGCGGCGGAATCGACGCGCACGCCCAAACCCCCCGGCGGATGGTAATGAATGATCTTGCCCGGCGACGGCCGAAACGACACGGCGTTCTCGGCGTTGATGCGGCACTCGATGGCATGGCCGTGAAACTTGACGCCGTCCTGGCTAAGCTCCAGGTCGTTGCCGGCGGCGACGCGGATCTGCTCCAGAATGAGGTCGATGTCGGTGATCATTTCGGTCACCGGGTGTTCGACCTGAATGCGCGTGTTCATCTCGATGAAATTGAAGGCACCGTCATCGTAGAGAAATTCGACGGTGCCGACGCCCAAATACTTGATTTCGCGCATCGCTCTCGCGACGGTTTCGCCGATGCGGTCGCGCGCGG
>JASHWN010000551.1 GCA_030044035.1 Xanthobacteraceae bacterium | reverse complement strand
TGGAAGGACCTCACCGGCAACGTCAACCTGCTGGCCGCCAACCTGACTACCCAGGTGCGCGCCATCGCCGAGGTCGCCACCGCGGTGACCAAGGGCGACCTGACGCGCTCGATCCAGGTCGATGCGCGCGGCGAGGTGGCCGAGCTGAAAGACAACATCAACACGATGATCGACAACCTGCGGCTCACCACCGACCGCAACACCGAGCAGGACTGGCTCAAGACCAACCTGGCGAAATTCACCAACATGCTGCAGGGCCAGCGTGACCTGTCGACGGTGGGCCGGCTGCTGCTCTCCGAGCTGACCCCGCTGGTCAACGCCCATCAGGGCGTCATCTATCAGGTCGAGCCCGAGCAGTCGCAGGCGCTCAAGCTGTTGTCGGCCTATGCCGACGACGGCGTCGGGGGTCACCCGCCATCGCTGCGCATGGGCGACGGCCTGGTCGGTCAGTGCGCCGTCGACAAGCGCCGCATGTTGATCACCGACATGCCGGCGGGCGCGGTGCCGATCGGCTCGGCGTTGTTCAAGGTCAGCCCGCGCAACTTGATCGTGCTGCCGGTGCAGTTCGAGAATCAGGTCAAGGCGGTGATCGAGCTCGCCTCGATGCACGAGTTCACTGCGCTGCAGACCATGTTCCTCGAGCAGCTCACGACCTCGATCGGCATCGTGCTCAACTCGATCGAAGCGACCATGCAAACGGAAGGCCTGCTCAAACAATCGCAGCAGCTCGCCGAAGTCCTGCAGACACAGCAGAAGGAGCTGCAGGAGACCAACGAGCAGCTCAAGCAGCAGGCGCAGCAGCTCGCCGAGCGCAACGTCGAAGTCGAGCGCAAGAACCAGGAAATCGAGCAGGCTCGCCGCGCCTTGGAGGAGAAGGCCACCGAGCTGTCGCTGACCTCGAAATACAAGTCGGAATTCCTGGCCAACATGTCGCATGAGCTGCGCACGCCGCTCAATTCGATCCTCATCCTCGGCCAGCAGCTTACCGACAACCCGGAAGGCAACCTGTCGGAGAAGCAGGTCGAATTCGCCAAGACCATCCATGGCGCGGGCAGCGACCTGCTCAATCTGATCAGCGACATTCTCGACTTGTCGAAGATCGAGTCCGGCACCGTCACGGTCGATGCCGAGGACGTGTTCTTTGCCAACCTGGTCGACATGGTGGCGCGGCCGTTCCGTCTTGAGGCCGACACGCGGCACCTTTCATTCGAGGTTCACCTCGATCCGAACCTCGGACGCGGCATCTTCACCGACTCAAAGCGCCTGCAGCAGGTCTTGAAGAACCTGTTGTCGAACGCGTTCAAGTTCACCGCGCAGGGCGGCGTGCGCCTCGACGTCAGCGCCGCGGTCGGCGGCTGGAGCGATGATCATCCGGTGCTCAGCCAGGCGTCCGCGGTGGTCGCGTTCGAGGTCACCGACACCGGCATCGGCATTCTGCCGGAAAAACAGAAGATCATCTTCGAGGCGTTCCAGCAGGCCGACGCCTCGACCAGCCGCAAATACGGCGGCACCGGCCTCGGTCTAGCCATCAGCCGTGAGCTCGCCAACCTGCTCGGCGGCGAAATCCATCTGCGCAGCGCGCCCAGCACCGGCTCGACCTTCACGCTCTACCTGCCGATCAAGTATGTCGGCCCGAGCGCGCCGGTTCACGTCGCGGCCGCCGCCGCATTGCCGGCAGCTCAGCTGGTCGGCGTGCATATCGTGCCCGAGCGCACCATCGAGCCGATTCCGGACGACCGAGCCAACATCGAGCCCGGCGATCCGATCCTGCTGGTCGTCGAGGACGACCCGCATTACGCCCGCATCCTGCTCGATCTGGCGCGCGACAAGCGTTTCAAGACGCTGCTCGCGATGCGCGGCGAAGATGCGATCAATCTCGCCAAGCAATATCAGCCGACCGCGGTGTCGCTGGACGTGGTGCTGCCCGACATGCTGGGCTGGAACGTGCTCAGTCAGCTCAAGCAGAACCCGCTCACCCGGCACATTCCGGTGCAGATCGTCACGCTCGACGAGGACCGCCAGCACGGCCTTGCCCGCGGCGCCTTCTCGTTCGTCACCAAGCCGACGACGCGCCAGGGCATTGCCGAGGCGCTGTCCCGCATCAAGGAATTCGCCCAGTCGCGGCGCAAGCGCCTCTTGGTGATCGAGGATAATCGCGCCGAGCAGATGAGCATCCAGGAACTGCTCGGCGCCGACGACATCGAAATCGTCGACGCCGAAACCGGCGAACAGGCGCTGACCATCCTCAAGGAGCAGCCGTGCGATTGCGTGGTGCTCGACCTCAAGCTGCCCGACATGTCGGGCTTCGAGGTGCTCGAGCGCATGCGCGCCGACCGCTCGCTCGCCGACGTTCCGGTCGTGGTGTTCACCGGCCGCGAGCTGTCGGCGGAGGAAGACGCGCAGCTGCACGCCATGGCGCGCAGTATCGTGGTCAAGGGCGTCGAATCGCCGGAGCGGCTGCTCAACGAGACGGCGCTGTTCCTGCATCGCGTGATCACCGATCTGCCAGCCGAGAAGCAGCACATCCTGGAGCAGCTCAATTCCTCGGACGAGGATCTGGTGGGCCGCACCGTGTTGCTGGTCGACGACGATTCGCGCAATATCTTCGCCCTCGCCACCGTACTGGAACGCCGCGGCATGAAGGTGCTCACGGCGAACACCGGTCGCGAGGCCATCAAGCTGATCGGGGAGACGCCGTCGCTCGCCATCGTGCTCATGGACATCATGATGCCCGAAATGGATGGTTATCAGACCATCGAAAAAATTCGGCAAAACCGGGCCTATCGCCGCTTGCCGATCATCGCGCTCACTGCCAAGGCGATGAAGGGCGACCGCGAGAAATGCCTGCAGGCCGGCGCCTCGGACTATCTGGCCAAGCCGGTGAACACCGAGCAGCTGCTGTCCGCGCTGCGAATGTGGCTCCATCGATAGGGCGCCATCCATGACAGACAAAGTCAACGT
>JASHWN010000550.1 GCA_030044035.1 Xanthobacteraceae bacterium | reverse complement strand
GGCCACAAGGCTTTGATCCGCCTAGCCCGAGCCGCCGCCGGGATTGCGACGCCCAGCATCGGTGGCCGTGGCGTGCGGCGCCGGCATCAGAACCTGCTCGCGCTGGCAGCTACGCTGCACGACTTCAGGGCAGGCGCGGAATTTCAGATCTTTCGATAGACACAACCGGACTTCGGTCAGCCGCGTGCCGTCGCAGGCGATCGCCATATCGCCCGCGGCAAGATCCGGATTGGCTTTGTGGAAGGCGCTCTCCACCGCCGCCGGCGCTACCGTGAGCGGCTGCTGCGGGTCGAGGAATTCGGCAGGAATCTTCACGAGCGCGCGCGCTTTGCGCACCGTGTCGAAATAAGCGTGCGCCGTTAGCCCCGTGCAGGTGCCGTGGCGGTCCCATTGGGTGAAGATCAGGCGCGGCTCCGGCATCAGATCGAGCACGCCGGAGATCGTCGGATGGTCGAGGCGCGGCGCCGGTACCTGGCAATATTCCGGAAAGCCGCTCTCGTATTGCGGCCACAGCCCCTGGACGATGAACGCAAAGGCGCGCGTGCCACATTGCATACCCGGCGCGCGTTCCGGCGACCGCTCGGCCGCGGCCGCGCAGAATGACGGCGACCATGACAGCGACAGCACATAGAAATCGAACTGTCCGGGCTGATTTTGCCGCTTATCCTGAGCGAGCCCGATGCCGGCCGTTGCGGCGAAAACACAGAAGGCGAGCACCCCACGGGCAATGAACTGAACCATGACGACCCCCTTGATGACGCAACTTTTGGTCAAGCGCGTCGAAAGGGCCTATAGCAGCCATTTAAGAACAAAGCAAGAACAAAATTTGTCAGCCTTTCGCTTTCACCGGCGGGGCCGGGAGGAGTGACGAACCTGGCAGCGTCGATCAGCCGGGCTCTGGGCGTACCTTGCGCATCGGCTCGCGGCGCGCCAATACTTTGCGGTCGGCCGTAAACGGGCTCGGTCGAACACCGCTGCGCCGGGCACGCCTGGGCGCCCCTCCATACTATGAGCATTCCGCATGGCCGTTTATCGGCTCTTCAAGAACAAGGCTTTCGAACCGGAAATCATCGCCACCATGACGGCGGCGTATACGCAGGTGTGCCAGGCGCTCGGCGTCAGCGATCGCGACCGGCTGCAAGCGGACGCCGTCGCCAAAAAAGTGATCGAGTTTGCCCAGCGCGGCGAGCGCGATCCGGCACGCTTGCGTGAACACGTGCTCCAGGCGCTGCAGCTCTAGACGCTTCAGGGGCGGGCGGCGCGGCAGGCCGGATTGTAGGCCCAATTGCGGTCGAGGCCGACGACGCAGAAATTGACGCCCCAATTCATGCCGATCATTCCGGTGTCCTCGGCGATCGAATAATAGATCGCGTGACGCCGCCCGTCGTTGATCAGCGCCGTGCCGCTGCAGAAGCGGCGCGGAATCGATTGCGCCGCCCACGGCAAAACGGCGTTCTCGCGAATGTCCTCGATGCCGACAATGCGCAGGTCGGAATTCCAGAAGCGACGCTCCGCGGTGCCGAAGTGGTCGATGATGCGGTCGAGCGCCGGCGGATAATCGCAGGTCGGGATGACGCGGTCGTAGCGCGGCCCGGACAGCCAAAAATTCTTTTCGAGAAAGTTCGCCGCATGCGCCGGCAAAGCGCTCGCCGCGAACGCTAGCGCGAGGACAAGATACGCGACGCGACCGGACATTTCCCCTACCCCGTCATCCGCTCCCCTACCCCGTCATCCGCGGTCAGCGTGCCGCTCCCGCATGCGAGGGTCAAGGTCGGCAATGGTCGCCACCAGGCGATTGTCGAGGGGCCGTGGCAAACCGGCAACGCCAATCGCGCTGCGGCGCCAGCTCTACCGCTCTGGCAATCCAATCCAGAATTCAGTCTATCCACAGAAATGTCACAGCCGTGGCCGGTTCATCACAGCTTTCCCCTGATCGGCAACAAGTTCGCGTTGCGAGGGCGTGTTACCAAATTGCCATTCCGTGCAGGGTGTTCGGTGCTTTTAGGCGTTCAACCGGGGACGGAGCGTCGAAACAGCCATGGGCGAGGTGCACCGCCTCGTAAGCGCGGAGCCGGCCTTCGGCCTGCAGGCGGCGGGACGCCTGATGCTGCAGGTCTTTGCGCCCTGGGTGGCTGACCTCGCATTGCTGGTGGAAAGCGTCGAGCCGATCCGACCGTCGGGAGCGCAGCCGGATTGGCAGCCCGGCGCCGTCGTGCGCATGCCGTTTTCCAAGAAAATCTGCGGCGACGGCAACGTGGTCTGCAGCCAAGCGCTGATGGCGCTCGCCGACACCGCCATGGTGATCGCCTGCTCGGCGGCGTGGAACGGCTACCGGCCGATGAGCATGATCGACCAGACCATGCATTTTCTGCGACCGGTGAAGTTCGACGTCGTCGCCGACGCCCGCGTGATCCGCATCGGCAACACCACGAGCTTCGGCCGCGTCACGGTGCTCAGCGCCGCCGACAAGCGGCCGGTCGGCATGGTGTCGAGCGCTTATTCGATGCAGTGATGCATCGCTGCGCGCGCCGAGACTGTGTCCAAGACTCTGTCGCAGCCGCCGCAGCGCGCAGATACTTTCCCTCAGCCGCTCGACCCTCTAAACTCTCGCAACGGCGAAGCGGCGGGAGGCTGCGCGGATGCATCGGAAAACCGCAATCGCGCTCGGCTTGGTGCTGGGCATCGTCGGCTGCACGGTCGCATCGCAATCGTTTGCCTATCACACTTTTACCGGCGTCGGCCCGGGCGTCACCGGCAACGACACCGGCGGCATCATTCCCTACTCGCCGGACGTCAAACACATCTATCGCGACCTTGCCGCCGGGTATTGCGCACGGTGGGGACGGCTGTCGCATGTCACCAGCGTGCGGCGCCGCTACGGCGATTACATCAGCTTCGTCTGCATCGACAAGCCGTGGATGATTCACTGACGACAGACGACGGACGAAAACAAGCGAGCCTATCCGTCGCCCCTTATCCGCGACCAGTCCGCCAATCCCCGATCACCGCCTGAACCAGCGCAAGCGCGGCGACCGCGGCGGTATCGGCGCGCAAGATGCGCGGGCCGAGCGCAAGGCGCACCACGTTCGGCAGCCGCAGCAAGGCCGCGCGCTCATCGTCGGCAAAGCCGCCTTCGGGCCCGACCAGGACGGCGAGCGGCGAACGCGGCGGAACGGCAGCGAGCGCCGCGAGCGGATCGCCGAGCTCGGCGTCCTCATCGCAGAACACCAGATAACGGCGCGATTGATGGCCGGCGAGCACGCCTGAAAGCGGCTCCGCCTCGTCGATCTGCGGCAGGGTGAGAATGCCGCACTGCTCGGCGGCTTCGATCGCGTTGGCGCGCATCCGCGCGACATTGACGCGCGCAATTTGGCTGTGGCGCGTCAGAACCGGCTGCAAACGCGAGGCGCCCATCTCGACCGCCTTCTGCACCATGTAATCGAGCCGCGCGGCTTTGAGCGGCGCGAACAGATAGTGCAGGTCGGCCGGCTCGGTCTGCGCGCGGGTCTTGGCGCCGACGCGGAGCGCCGCGGCGCGCTTGTGCGCCTCGAGCGCCGCCGCCCACTCGCCGTCGCGGCCGTTGAAGACCAGAACCCGGCTGCCGGCTTTGAGCCGCAGCACGTGCGTCAGGTAATGCTGCTGCGCGGCCGCGAGCGGAACCAGAACGCCGTCTTCAAGCGGCGCCTCGACATGCAGACGCGGACTGCGGAAATCGTACCGGGCCATATCCTATCATGACGCATCTTGCGGCGCGCGTGTCGGGTTTTGGCTGTGAATTAACCCGGCATTAATCGCGATTCCTGACCTTGCAGCTTGCTTGCCCCCGCTATCGGTCTGCCGGCGAAAGCCCTGCCCCCATGTCGCCGGATTTCGAGTGCCTTTAAGGGCACGGCGGAATGGGGCACAATGTGGGAACCGGGGAAAGACGATGAAGCAGGGCCTTGTGAGGTCTGTCGGAATCGGCGCGGCTCGTGTCGGATCGATGGCGCTCGCCCTCGCCATCAATAGTGCGGCGGTCGGCTCCGCTTCGGCGCAGCAAATGCCGGCACCCGCGGGGGCGTCGCCTTGCGATCAATTCATGCCGTTGAACATAGCCGCCCGGCAAAAGGGCGAAGCGATTGGGGCGGCGCAAAAGCACCATCCCGACCGCAAGGAAATGTGCACGCTGGTCTCGCAGTTTTTCGTTGCCGAGGCCGCAGTGGTCAAATTCCTCGAAACCAACCAGAGTTGGTGCGGCGTTCCGCCCGAGGCGGTCAAGGCGGCCAAGACCAGCCATGAAAAGACGCTGAAATTCAAGGAAATGGTTTGCGCGCCGGCACCGCAGCCGAAAATTCCGACGCTGAGCGATGCCATCGGCACGCCGAAGCTCGATACCGGCAAGAACACCAAGACCGGCCACGGCACCCTCGACACGCTTACGGGCAATCCGCTCGCTCAATGAACCCTCCGACCGGCCCGGTTGCGGACTCCACCGGCAATTGGGTCGATACGCTGGCGCCGGCTTGGCTGCGCCCGTATCTGCGGCTCGCCCGGCTCGATCGGCCGATCGGCTCCTGGCTTTTGCTGCTGCCGTGCTGGTGGTCGTCGGCGCTCGCCGCCGTCGCTGCCCACGCCCGCTCGCCGAGCATCTTGCATCTCGTCCTGTTCTTCATCGGCGCCTTTGCCATGCGCGGCGCCGGCTCCACCTGGAACGACATCGTCGACCGCGATCTCGACGCCAGCGTCGAGCGCACGCGCTCGCGGCCGATCCCGTCGGGCCAGGTCAGCGTCAGCGGGGCCGCGCTGTTCCTTGTCTTGCAGGCGCTGATCGGCTTGGCGGTGCTGCTGTCGTTCAACGGCTTTACCGTCGGACTGGGCATCGCTTCGCTCGCCATCGTCGCCGTCTATCCGTTCATGAAGCGCATCACCTATTGGCCGCAAATCGTGCTCGGCCTTGCGTTTTCCTGGGGCGCGCTGATGGGATGGGCGGCCGCGTTCGGTCGCCTC
Source organism: Xanthobacteraceae bacterium (assembly GCA_030044035.1). GTDB lineage: Bacteria > Pseudomonadota > Alphaproteobacteria > Rhizobiales > Xanthobacteraceae > BOG-931. The sequence goes on along the minus strand of JASHWN010000550.1, from coordinate 2,876 downwards.
GCCGCGCCGGCGCTGCTGCTCTATGCCGGCTCGATTTCGTGGGTTATCGGCTACGACACGATCTATGCCCATCAGGACCGCGAGGACGACGCGCTGATCGGCATCAAATCGACGGCGCTGTTGTTCGGAGCGCGCACCAAGCCCATGCTGGCGTTGTTTTACGCCGCCGCCGTCATGCTGATCGGCGCTGCGGGATTTTTGGCCGATGCCCACTGGCCGTTCGCCCTCGGCCTTGCCGCTTTCGCCGCTCATCTCGGCTGGCAGATCGTGCGGCTCGATATCGGCAATCCCGACAATTGCCTTACCGTGTTCAAATCGGATCGCGACGCCGGCCTGATCCTGTTTGCCGGCCTGCTGCTCGACGCCGCCTTGCGCGGCGTTGCATGATGGCCAATCCCGGTCTCTGATCCGATCGTCATGACGAGATGGCCGCGTATCGCACTCGCTGGATTGCTGGCGCTTTTTTGGTCGATTGACGCCGGCGCGCAGCCGCTGACGCTGCGCTATGCCCAGGCCTATTCGGCCGCGCACAGCATTTTTTCGCTGCCCATCGCGGTGGCGCAGCGCGAGGGATTGTTCCGCCGCGAGGGATTGAACCTCAGCGTCATCATCCCGGTCCCCGGCGGCTCCGACAAGATGATCGACGCCCTGAACGACGATTGGGCCGATGTGACCCATATCGCCACGCCTTTTCTCATTCGCTCAGCGCTTGCCGGTTCGGACGCGGTAGCGATCGACACCGAGTTCAAGAACCCGATCTACAGTCTGGTCGCCAAGCCCGAGATCACCGCGATCGCCGGTCTCAAGGGCAAGCTCGTCGGCCTTGCCGACCCAGCCGGCACGATCTCGATTTCGATGCGCAAGCTGTTGGCGGCGCATGGGCTCAACGCCGGCGACTATGCCGTCAAGGTTCAAGAAGGCACGCCGGCGCGGTTCAACTGCCTGCGCGCCGAATGCGATGCGGTCGTGCTCGGCCAGCCGCAGGATTTGCAGGCCATCGCCGCAGGCTACCGGCTGCTTGGACGATCCAATGAGGCGGTGCCGGATTTTCTCTACACCGTGACGGCTGTTCGCCGCTCTTTCGCGCAGGCGCATGAAGAGGAACTGGTCCGCTTCGTGCGCGGCATGGCGGCGGCCTTCGCCTTCATCCGCGCTCCACAAAACCGCGACCGCGTCGTCAAGCTCATTGCCGAAACGATCGGCTGTTCCGATGCGATTGCCGCACAGACCTTGGATTTGTTCCTGCAGCCGGGTCAGGACGTGCTGCCGGCGCGCGGCGAAATCGATTTGGCCGCGCTGCAGCAGGTCATTGCCATGATGGCAGAGGCCGGGCTGCTCACGCCGCCGCTGCCGCAGGCCTCACGTTTCGTCGACCTGCGCTATTTGCGTGCCGCCGGCCTGCAATAGCTCTATCGGCAACGTCTTCTGCTTGCATAACCGGGCTGCGTGCACGGCGACGGCGGTAGTGGGCTACTTTCGATGGCCGCTGGCGTCACGTCGCGGCTTTGGGAGATTGGTGATATTGTGGATGTGCTAGAGGCGTTTGAAGCTGTGTAGGATTTACGGAGCCTCGTCGATGGGTTGGGAAGCCGCACTCTTATTGCTCTTTCTTGCCGGCATAGTTGTTGGGGTGGTGGCATGGCTGGTCAGCACCCTTGCTAAAGGCAACATTTTCAACAGACACGGAAATTACCGATTATCCCGAAATGCGGAGGCGGTGGCTGCCCTCGGTGGATGTATCGCATGCCTTTCACTCCTCACTTGGTTTGTTGCCAGAATGGTAATTGGCGCTATGTCTGATTCTGGGGGTGGAGGTGGAAGCGGGGCGCTTGAACGACCAATCCATCCGCCGCCATTTCGTCGATAGATAATCTAGGTTGCCTTAATCAAAGTGGCGCACTGCCGCCACGGCAAGGGCCTTGCCCGCCAACCGGAACGGGAGCAGGATGGCCTTAATTTAGGCTTTGTGGCCACGGCTCGATTCGGCGGCATTGGCCGCTCGTCGCAGCAAGATCGAGACCGAATCCCAGGGAGCGATTGATGAAATCCACCTACATGCTGAGCGCCGCCACCGCCCTGGCGGTCATTTTGTGCCAGGCGCCGTCGGCGATGCGCGCCCATGCGCAAAACCAGGAGGCGATCGCCGGGCAAGTCAGCTCCGCCGCGGAAGGCGCCATGGAAGGCGTCGTCGTCACCGCGCATAAGGACGGCTCCATCGTCTCGGTCAGCGTCGCGACCGACGCCAAGGGCCACTACGCGTTTCCGGAGAACCGGCTCGAGCCCGGCCATTACACGCTTGCGATCCGCGCCGTCGGCTACGACTTGGCCGCGCCGGCGGCCGCCAACGTGGCCAGCGAGCAGACCGTCAATGTCGACCTCAAGCTCACTCCGACCAAAAATCTGCCCGACCAGCTCACCGCCGCCGAGTGGATGATGAGCATTCCCGGCAGCGAAAACGAAAAGGCGGCGCTGCTCGACTGCACCAGCTGCCACACCTTGGAGCGCATCGTGAAGTCGACCCACAATGTCGACGAATGGATGCAGGTGGTCAGCCGCATGAAGGGCTATGGCGCGGTGAGCCAGCCGATCCTGCCGCAGCCGATGCTCGATCGGAGCCGCGCCGGCACGCCGGAGGAATACCGCAAGTTCGCCGAGTATCTGGCGACCATCAACCTGTCGGCGGTCGATCATTGGCAATATCAGCTCAAGACGCTGCCGCGGCCGACCGGCGCATCGACCCGCGTCATCGTCACCGAATACGACATGCCGCGCAAAACCATCGAGCCGCACGACATCCTGCGCGATGCCGAGGGCAACGTCTGGTACACCGATTTCGGCGAGATGTTCATCGGCAAGTTCGATCCGAAGACGCTCAA
>JASHWN010000549.1 GCA_030044035.1 Xanthobacteraceae bacterium | reverse complement strand
CGGCCGTCGGCGACGTGGTGCACACCATCCCGGTGCTCAACAAGCTGCGGCGGCGTTATCCGAACGCGCAGCTCGATTGGCTGGTCACGCCCGGCATCGCCGAACTGTTGCGGCACCATCCGGCCATCAGCAATGTGATCGAGTTCAGCCGCGAGGTGAACGGCGGAGCCTTAAGTCTCGGCGGCATTACCGCGCTCGGCGTTTATGCGCGCTTGGCGGCAAAGCTGCGGGGCGCCGGCTACGATCTCGTGGTCGACATGCACGGCCAGATGCGCACCGCTTTGCTGGCGCTGGCAACCGGCGCGCCGGCGCGCATCGGCTTCGACCGGCCGCGCGCCGAAGTTTGGCGCGCCTCCGAGCGTGCGTTTCCGAAAGCGACCCGCAAGCACGCCTGGCAAGGCGCCCGCGAAGGGAGCTGGCTCGCCTATACGCACACCATCCCGGTGCCGACGCTGGAGATGCACGCCGTCGACCGCTATCTCAATGTCGGGCCGCTGCTCGGCCTCGACGACGGGCCGGCCGATTTCTCGTTCCCGGTTCCGACGCAGGCGGAGCAGCGCATCGAGGCGCTGCTCGATTACTACGACGTCGCCAAAGCCAAGATCGTGGTCATGGCGCCCGGCACGATCTGGGAAACCAAACAATGGCGCCCTGAGGCTTTCGCCGAGGTGGCGCGGCACTTTTTGCAGCAAAAATTTGCCGTTACGTTGATCGGCTCGGAACGCGAGCGCACGGTCTGCAACGAGGTCGCCGCGCTCGCGCCCGGCGTCGTCAATCTCGGCGGCGAAACCACGCTGAGCGAGCTCGCCGCGCTGATCCGCCGCGCCACGATCTGCGTCACCAACGATTCGGGGCCGATGCATCTCGCGGTCGCGCTCGACCGTCCGGTGGTCAGCGTGTTCGGCCCGACCGACCCGATCTGGATCGGCCCGTATCGACGCGACGGCGCGGTGCTGCAGGCCAAGCTGCCGTGCGTGCCGTGCTATTTGCGCCAGCTCAGCCGCTGCGCCTACGGCCACGCCTGCATGCACGGCGTCGCCTCAAGCGCGGTGATCGAGCGGATGGAGGCGATGCTGAAACCCATCATTGCGAGCGAAGCGAAGCAATCCAGGACGGCACCCCCGAAATCTGGATTGCTTCGTCGCCCGTTGGGCTCCTCGCAATGACCTGCCGCCATTTACTGCCAGTACGGCGGATAACCCGAAGAGCCCTGCTCGGCCTCCAGCAGCCGCAGCATCGCCGGCCATTCCAGCACACCGTAAGGCCGCCGCGCGCCGGGCTGATAGAGATGCGCGGTGTGGGCCAGCACGTTCTCGCCCGGCATGGTCAATTCGGCGCGCGCCGCCATGGCATCGACCTGCGAGCGGCACGACAATTCGAGTTGATACATGGTGTTGAACGCCTGCTGGATGGTGGCGCCGCAGGTGAGCAGGCCGTGGTTGCGCATCACCATGGCGTCGTGCGGCCCCAGATCGCGCACCAGCCGCTCGCGCTCGTCGAGATCGATGGCCGGCCCCTCGTAGTCGTGATAGCCGACATGGCCGACGAAACGGATCGACGTCTGCGACAGCGGCAACAGCCCGCACGCCATGGCCGAGACCGCCATGCCGGCGCGGGTGTGGGTGTGCAGCACGCAGGCGACGTCGGGCCGCGCCTTGTGGATGGCGCCATGGATCACATAGCCGGAAACGTTGATGCCGTAATCGGTGTCCGGCTTCCAGACGATCTTGCCCTCGACGTCGATCTTGACCAGGCTCGAAGCGGTGATCTCCTTGTACAGCAGGCCATAGAGATTGATCAAAAGGTGGTCGGTGCCGGGAATGCGCGCCGTAATGTGGTTGTAGATCAGGTCGGTCATGCCATACTGGTCGACCAGCCGGTAACAGGCGGCGAGGTCCAACCGGGTCTGCCATTCCTGCGCCGACACGTCGTTGCGGATGCACTTGAAATCGGTCGAATAATTCACGGCGGCGTCTCCCTCAAACGCGACAATAACGCGCTGGACAGATCATGTCAGCCACCATCTCGGATCGTACATCGGACCAACGAGCAGCAGCCGGCGCCGGTGCGTTGCGCAATCACGTCAAGGAAAAACTGGCGCGCGCTATGTCTCGACCGGCACCGACCTCGGCTTTTTGCTGGCCGCCTGCGCGGCGAAAGCCAAGGAAGTGCACCATGGCGCGCGATTGAAGGAAGCGCTGTGAATGAAGGAGCACCACAATGCTTGAACTGCGGCCAAGCTGCGAATGTTGCGACAAGGATTTGCCGCCTGCGGCAGCCGACGCGATGATCTGCACCTTCGAGTGCACGTTCTGCCGCGATTGCGTCGAGACCAGGCTCAACGGCGTCTGCCCGAATTGCGGCGGCAATTTCGCGCCGCGCCCGATCCGGCCGGCGGCGGAGCTGGCCAACAATCCGCCGTCCACGCGGCGCGTGTTCAATCCGGCCGGCTGCGCAGGAGCGCAACGGGCGCATTGATGACTCCCTTCACCTACCGCTCCGATCCGGTCCGCGTCGTGTTCGGCGCCGGCACGCTTGGCGCGCTCCCGGCCGAGGCCGACTTCCACAAGATGTCGCGGCTGTTGGTGCTGTGCTCGCAGAACCGCGCCGACTATGCGCGGCGCCTCACCGCGCCGCTCGGCGAGCGCGTCGTGGAAATCTGCAACGCATCGGCGCCCAACATGCCGCGCCAGGCATTCGACCGCATCGTCGCCGATCTGGAGCGCATAGATGCCGACGGCTTTGTCGTGGTCGGCGGCGGCTCGCCGATCGGGCTCGCCAAGGCCGCGGCGGCGGCAACCAAACTGCCGTACATCGCCGTGATCACCACCTATTCGGGCTCGGAAATGGCGGCGCGCTGGTATGTCGGCGTCGCCGATCAACGCGTTAGCGGCAATGACGTCGCCTGCCTGCCGGCGACCGCGATCTACGATCCCGAGCTGACGCTCGACTTGGCGCCGCGCACCTCGGCGGCGAGCGGCATGAACGCCATGGCGCATGCGGTCGAGAGCCTCTACGGCATCGACACCAATCCGGTGGTGCAGACCATGGCCGAAGAGGCGGTGCGCCGGCTCGGCCAAAGTCTTCCGCGCGTGGTGGACAATCCGCGCGATCTCGAGGCGCGCAGCGAAGTTTTGTACGGCGCCTGGCTTGCCGCCAATTTCCGCGCCGAAGTCGGCCTCGAACACGCCATCGCCCAGCGCGTGCGGCAATGGTTCGGTCTCGACCACGCCCACGCGCATGCAGTCGCCACGCCCTACGCGATCGGCTTCAACGCTGCCGCAGCGCCCGACGCCATGGCGCGCATCCAGCGCGCGCTGGGCGTGGCCGATGCCGCCCGCGGACTCTACGACCTCAACGTCCGGCTCGGGCTTTCCACCGGGCTCAAAGACCTCGGCCTGCGCGAGGCCGATATCGGCAAGGCGGTCGAAGTGGTGAGCGCGGTGAAGATCGAGCACCCGCGGCCGGTAGCGAAGGCCGACCTCGCCGAAATCATTCGCCAAGCCTATCATGGCGCGCCGCCGCGCTTCTGAAGCGGCGAGGACAAATCACGATGCGAACAAGTTCCGCGGCTTGTTATGATTCAGTCTGAGAGACCCACTGGAGCGGGGTAATCGTCGTGAGCAACGGTTCCAATAATCCGCACGTGCCCGATTGGGTGCCCGTGCGTTTTGAGAGCGCAACGGTCAGTCAGGGGCCAACTGCGGGCTCCTACAAGCTGATAGTGACCGGAGCGACGCCGAGTTCCGGCGAGCGGAGCCTTGGCGTGCGGCTTGCCGCGCATCAAAAATATTTGGTTCAGCCGCAATATTGGGCGATCGCGGTCGAGTGGGATCGAGCTGGTGCGATCTTTCAGTCGGCAATGCCCTACCAGCAGGCGATTTCGTTGGACCACATTCGCGGCACCAAGGGGATCGAAGTCGTCGGGAAAGGAATGTCGAAGAAAATCGACGTACCCTGACATTCGGTCACGACAAGCGCCAGACAGCAGCAAGCTCTCGGGGTTTGCAAAAGCGAGGCAGCGGTCTATCGCTACTGCTTGTGCGTGACTTCGGTCGGGATGTGGTTGAGTTCCTCGCAGCCGGTCGCGGTCACCACGACCGTGCCGCCGATATTGACGCGATGGTTGCCGAGGCACGCATTGGGCTCGAAGGCAAACACCATGCCCGGCTGCAGCACGGCCTGGCGCACCCGCGCCGCGTTGCTTCCGGCATAACGCACGTTGAGATCGATCTGATCGCGGTTGACGAGCGTACGCCCGGCCAGAAAGTGCGGGCCGAGCGAATGCACTAAAGGCGTATAGCCCCAGCATCCGGCGGTCTTCAGCGGCTGTTCCATGATGGCGAGCAACTCGGCGAACGTCATGCCCGGCTTCATCGCTTTGATGCCGGCCGCGTAGGAGGCCCGCGCCACGCGCTCGCATTTTTGGCTGGTCTCGTCGAGCGGATCGAGCGCGACCGTCATTTGCACCTGGACTTCCTGGTTGCCGCATAACGGCATCAACTCCGCCTGCATCAGGTCGCCGCGCTGCAGAATGCGCGGCGCTTCGCCGGTCGTGGTCCAACGCGGCGGCCCCCACGACAGGGTGTGCGGCCCGGAATTCATGACGATCATCGGATAGCGTATGCCGATGCCGTGACGCAGCATCTCGCCGATCGCCTCGGCAAATACGATTTCCTCGCCGACGCCCGGCGCCGTGACCTC
>JASHWN010000548.1 GCA_030044035.1 Xanthobacteraceae bacterium | reverse complement strand
TTCGGCGGCGCCGTGAAATACGTGCCGCGGCCGCTGGCGAGAAGCTTGCCGTCGGCGTCGAAGATTTGCGCCTCGGCGGTGGCGAATTGGCCGCCGCCGCGGATCACCTTGCCGCGGGCGATGAGGTCGCCGCGCAGCGCCGGCCGGTGATAATCGACGCGCAGGTCGATGGTCGGCACGCCGCGTCCGGTCTGTTTGACCATGGCCCAGTCGGCGGCAAGGTCGATCAAGGCCGCGAGCACGCCGCCGTGGGTATAGCCGCGCTCGGTGTTGACCACCCACTCCTCGCGCCATTTTGCCTTAAGCTCGATGCCGTCATCGTGCACCGCGGTGACGCTGAGACCGAGCCAGCGATGAAACGGCGCCTGCGTGACCAGCGCCTGGACGTCTTCGAGGCTGAGATCGTTGGACATGACGCGGCCAGCCTAAGTCCAATAGAGCCGCATCGGATTGTCGACCAGCAGCGCCCGCTGCAGCGCCGCACTCGGCGCGATTTTCGGAATGTAATCGACCAGCACGCCGTCGTCGGGCGCTTCTTTCTTCATGTTGGGGTGCGGCCAATCGGTGCCCCAGATGACGCGGTCGGGAAAGCGCTCGACCAAAGCGCGGCCGAACGGCACCACGTCGTCATAGGGCGGGCCGGCCAGACTCATGCGCTCCGGGCAGGTCACTTTGACCCAGAAATTCCTGTGCGTCTCCATCAGGCGATGAAAGCGCTGGTTCTCCGGATGGTCGACGCCCTTGTTCACGTCCGGCGTGCCCATGTGATCGACCACGACTTTGGTCGGCAAGCCGGTGAAAAAGCTTTCCAGCTCCGGCAGATCCGGCATTTCGAAATAGATCACGATGTGCCAGCCGAGTTTTTGCACGCGCGCGGCGATGCGGTTGAGCACGTCGCGCGGCGTGAAATCGACCAGCCGCTTGATGAAGTTGAAGCGCACGCCGCGCACGCCTGAGTCATGCATCCACTTCAATTCGTCGTCGGTAACCTCCGCGCCGACGAAGGCGACGCCCTTGGCCTTGCCGTTCGCCGCCTCGAGCGCATCGACCATGGCGCGGTTGTCCTTGGAGTGACACGACGCCTGCACGATGACGTTGTTGTCGAAGCCCAAGAAATCGCGCAGCGCGAACAGCTTCTCCTTCGGCGCATCGCACGGCGTGTATTTGCGCTCCGGCGCATAGGGAAACTGCGCTTCCGGGCCGAACACGTGGCAATGCGCATCGACCGCGCCGGCCGGCGGCTTAAAGCGCGGCTTCGACGGATTGGGATGGAACGGGATGTAACCGGGGGACATCGGCACGGGCGGGGGCTCCAGTTCGTAAGAAAGTGAGACGATGCAGTACCGAGCACGATGGATTTGGGCAAGGTCGGTCGGGTTCATGTTCCCGGCGTGGCGTAGCGCGGGGGAGCGATAGCAAATTCGTCATTGCGAGGAGCGAAGCGACGAAGTCCAGAACGGCGGTGCCGCGCTGGATTGCTTCGCTTTGCTCGCAATGACGATCGAGTGTGCCGACTTAAAATCATTACGCCTTATCCGTACTTAGCCGGACCCTTGCCGGTCCAGTTCGGCGGGTTGCTAGCTTTGATGCGGCGCGCTTCCTTGACCAATTCCTTGATGGCGCCGGTGATCCCAAGGGCCGTCGCCGGCGCTCTTTTGGCGAACGCGGAGCAGCTATTCAGTGTTATCCCGCGGATGCGGCGCAGGTTCCTGACCGATTTTCTCTGGAAACAATACGGTCCAAGTGATCCAGCCGACTGAGAGCGCTCCGATCAGGACATAGAGTTCCAGATTTGTCACGCAACCCAAAAGGTGGTCCAGATCAAAAACGGCACCTGCCATGGCAATAACAGGGGGTAAGACGAATCCTGCTACAACCTTTGCAATCGTTCTGTCTAGCCTCAGTTTAATCCCACTGCTCCAGTTATGCAGAAGATGCGCCGCTCCGGAGAGCAACGCTGCAATTATCGAAATCGTACCAAGATGCGTATAAACAAACTGCACGAGCCAATTACTTGGTTCACAGCTCATCGAGCAAATTCCGATGGAGATCCGGTTAACTGCTACGGTTATTTATTGCTTCAATTGCGATGGTAGCGCCGACCATTACGGCGAGGGAGACCAAAAGGAGCGTGGGGCTCAGGCCACCTTCACGTCCGATGCCTGGCAGCCAATTCGCAATTGTATAGAGGAACGCCGCGCCGAACACGATTATCGAAAACCGGACGTTTTCTCGTGCTGTCATTGCACCAATCCCCGCGAGAGGTAAGACCGATAACCCTTACGCGGGGACCGGCAGCTAACGGCAGGCTCCCCTTACCGAATCACTCGTGCACCGTCGAGAGGTTGAAGCACATACAATCTATAATGGGCAATCACAATAGGATTTCCTACCCGTAGGGTCAGCGACTTGCACTGACACTTGATGCGGCGCTCAACCTTTGCCGCCATACTGGTGCGCCGCGGCCTCGGCCGAGACGTAGCCCTCGGCGATGTCGCGCTTGAGCGCGGCGCGATCGCGCCGGCGTGGATCGCCGTAGCCGCCGCCGCCGGCGCTCTGCAGCAAAAAACGCTCGCCGGCGCGCAGCTCGTAGCGGCCGGAGGCCGGCGTTTCGCGCTCGCCGGCGCCGCCGAGATGAATGACGAAGCGGCTGCGGCTGCCCGGTCTGCCGCCGGCAATGCCGTTGGGCGGAAATTTGGCGCGGTCGTAGCGGCGCACCAATGTGGCGTCCTGCAGCAATTCGTAGACGCGGCGGAACGCAAGCCCGCCGCGGAATTGGCCGGCGCCGCCGGAGTCGCACGCCAGGTCGAACTCGACGACGCGGCAGGGAAACTCGGTTTCCAGAATTTCGATCGGCGTGATGTGCAGGTTGCTCAAATGCGTCGCCAGCGCCGAGGCGCCGTCGTTGCCGTTGCCGCCGCCATAGGCCGAGCCGAGAATCTCATATTGCATCGACGGCTGGCCGGGCCGGCCGCCGCCGGTCCAGGAGATCAAGAGCGCGCCGCTCGAGCCCGCATTCGCGACCGCGCGCTCGGGCCGGAACGGCGCCAGCGCTTCGAGGATCACGTCGACGAGCTTCAGGTTGGCGGCCTGATAGGAGCTGACCGGCGCCGGCGGGCTGGCATTGGTCACGGTGTCGGGCGCGTATTTGAACCGCACCACCTCGCGCATGCCGTCGTTGAAGTTGAGCTTCGGATCGAGCGCGCCGATCAGGCCATAGAACACGCAGGCCTCGACCATCGAGGGCCGCAGGTTGACGGGGCCGCGCGCCTGGCGGTCGCTTTTTGAAAAATCGAATTCGATGTCGCCGTCGTTGACGCGCACGGTGACGGCAAAGCGCACCGGCCGGTCGAGCTCAACGCCGTCGCTGTCCATAAAGCCTTCGGCCGAAGCCTCGCCGTTCGGCAGCGCCGTGATCGCTGTGCGCAACTCGTCCGCGGCGCCCTTGAGCAATGCGGCGAACGAATCCATGACGGCGGCGACGCCGAACTGCTCGCAGGTTTTCAGGACGCGGTCGGCGCCCATGCGGGTCGCTGCCATCTGCGCCTGCATGTCGCCGCGGACGAGGTCCGGCTGGCGGCTGTTGGCGAGGATCAGGCGTTCGAGATCGGCGTTGTAGGCGCCGCGCGCAGAAATTTTCACCGGCGGCAGCAGCAAGCCTTCCTGGAAAATTTCCGTGGCGCTGGCGGAGGTCGAGCCCGGCATGGTGCCGCCGATGTCGGCCTTGTGGGCGATCGATCCGGCAAAGCCGACCAAAGTGCCGCCCGAGCGGATCGGCGCCACGAACGCCATGTCGGAGACATGCGGCAGGCCGCCTTCGTACGGATGATTGCAGACGAACATGTCGCCGTCGTGCAGGTCGTCGCCGTAACGCTGCAAGATGCGGCCGACCAGGTGCCGGTAGACCGGGGCGTGAAAGAACATCGGCGGCGCCACGATCAAGCCGCCGCAGCAATCGAGGATGACGCAGGAGAAGTCGCGCGACTCGCGGATGATGGTCGAATAGCCGGAGCGATAGAAGTGATAGTGCATCTCCTGCATCAAGCTGGAGACGCGGTTGCGCACGACCTGGGTGGTGATGGCGTCGACCATTACTCACTTGTCACTGCGAGGATTTATACCAACCGCCCTAATCATTGAGTCATTGTCATCACCCGCGAAAGCGGGTGATCCAGTAATCACGGCCGCTTCGAGCTTCTGCTCCAACATCGGTGACTACTGGATGCCCCCGCTTTCGCGGGGCATGACAGGTCAGCATTTTTGCAGATGGTATTACATATTGATCGCGCGCTTGGCCACCGCGAGCGCTGCTTCCTTCATGGCCTCGCTCAAGGTCGGATGGGCGTGGCAGGTGCGGGCGATGTCTTCGGACGAAGCGCCGAACTCCATGGCGATCGCGGCCTCGGCGATCATCGCTTCGGCGTCGGGGCCGAGAATGTGCACGCCGAGCACGCGGTCGGTCTTGGCGTCGGTGAGGATTTTGACAAAGCCGTCGGTGGCGAGATTGGCGCGCGCGCGGGCGTTGGCGCTGAACGGAAATTTGCCGACCGCGTAGGCGATGCCGGCTTGCATTACTTCCTCCTCGGTCCTGCCGACGCTGGCGATCTGCGGGAACGTGTAGACGACGTTCGGGATCACGTCGTAATTGACGTGGCCGGCCTGACCGGCAAGGAGCTCGGCGACCGCAACGCCTTCGTCCTCGGCCTTGTGCGCCAGCATCGGGCCGGCGATAGCATCGCCGATGGCATGGATGCCGGCGATGTTGGTGCGGTAATGCGCGTCGACCATGACGCGGCCGCGATTGTCGCGCTTGACGCCGAGCGCTTCGAGGCCGAGGCCGTCGGTGTAGGGCACGCGGCCGATCGCCACCAGCACGACGTCGGCCTCGATCTGCTCCGCGGCCCCGCCGCCGGCGGCCGGCTCCACCTTGATCTTGAGCAGCTTTCCGGAGCTGTCGACCGCGGCAACCTTCGACGACAGTTTGAACGCAATGCCCTGCCTCTCTTGGATGCGCTGGAACGCCCGCGCGATCTCGGCGTCGATGCCTGGCAGGATGTGGTCGAGAAATTCGACAATCGTCACCTGCGCGCCCAATCGCCGCCACACCGAGCCCAGCTCGAGGCCGATAATGCCGGCGCCGACCACCAGCAGCTTCTGCGGCACCTTGCTCAGCGCCAGCGCGCCGGTCGATGACACGATGCGCGCTTCATCGAAATCGATGCCAGGGAGCTGCGCCACGTCCGAGCCGGTGGCGATGACGATCGCCTTGGTCGCCAACGTCTGCGCTTTGCCGTCGTCGGCTTTCACCTCGACCTGGCCGGGTGCGACGATGCGGCCGGTACCGTGAAACGCCTCGATCTTGTTTTTCTTGAACAGGAACGCGACGCCTTTGACGTTAGCCTCGACATTCTCGTCCTTGTATTTGAGCAGCGCCGCAAGATCGACGCTCGCCTTGCCGGTGTTGATGCCCATATGGGCAAAACTGTGGCCCGCCTCTTCGTA
>JASHWN010000067.1 GCA_030044035.1 Xanthobacteraceae bacterium | reverse complement strand
GCAGGAAGGTGAGGACCGCGGCGGCGAGCAGCGGGTTTTCGAACGTGACAAGACCGGCAACGATGTACAAGGCACCGAGGAGCAGCCAGACCAGGAATTTGCCCCACGACTTGAACTGAAAGGCATTGATCACTTCGGCGATGCCCGAGATCAGCATCATGATCCCGACCACGAAGACGGTGACCCTCGTGGCGAAGACGACGCTGGACAGCGCGATCAGGCCGGCGATCACATAGACGACGCCGAGTGCGACGATCCAACCGCTCTTGCTGCGCAGCGGCCCGACAGCCGGGCGATCCGGCATTTGCGCTTGAGATAGACTGGACATGGCGCTTCCTCCCGTTGGCACGGCCTGCCGTTTCCGAGGTAAGCAATTGTTTTGCTCAAAGAGCCCGGAGCGGCTCGACGTGCGGTGTTGCCGTCCGCCCGCTGACGTAAAGAAAAGCTTGTAATGAATGCGGGCGGGTAAAGTTCCCGAAAACCATCTGCTGAATTCGTGTCGGCGGCCTCAGGTTCCGTCGCGAAAGAATTAAATTTCCTAGTGCTGTCAACAAAGGGTTCTCAGAAGTTTTCCTCGCCGGAGTCCGGTTCTGCCGGCCGACGCCCGACGCAAACACGCCGCAGGCAGACGTTGCCCTTGCGCTAACCTAATCCGCTCGACGCGCTACCAACGGCGCCACCCGCGTCGCCATCCCCAACCGCCGCCTCGCCATCCCCAACCGCCACCTCGCCAGCCGGCGAAGCCGTAAAGCGGGCGACGCCATCCCCAGCCGCGCCGCCATCCCCAACCTCCCCAACCCACCCGCGCACCATAGTAACCGTAGAGCGGCCGACGCCATCCCCAGCCGCCCCGGGCGATAGGCCGACGCCATCCCCATCCGCCGCGCCACCCGCCCCATCCAACATGACGGCGCCATCCCCAGCCGCCGCGCCATCCGCCCCAGCCGCCGCGCCATCCGCCCCTCCATCCCCAGGCCACATGCTGTATTGCGGCCGAAGATTTCGTAACGCCGGCGAGATTGTCGACCGGCAAGGCTGACGCGCTTCCCATCATGGTGAGGCTCAGGATCGCCGCCGCCGCCAAAACAGACCTTGGACTGAACATGTTCGTTGCTCCCGATGCTTTTCGAGCAAGCCGATACGACAACCTGTCCAGCAATCGCCGGGTTGCCTATCCTTACGTTTAAGGGACATGGCCAAACGTTCATTTCGCACTTGACGAAAACGCCATGACGCCCGTTCGGCGGATCACGCCTCAGTGGTCGTCGTTCCCCTTTACTGGAAGTTCTAATTGGTGCCGTGACCCTGCCGCAGGCGTTCAGAACGAGCCCAACATCGTGCCGAGCCCGATGACCGCGACCAAGGCGAGCACGACGCCGACCACGGCGGCGAGCAAGGCGCCGCCCCAGCGCGCTTCGGCGAGATAAGACGAATCGATTCGCGGCAGCACAACAAGCGACATCGCGAGATCATTGAGCCGATTGAGGATGTCGGCCGCGTCTTTCTTCGTACACATTGCGCGGCAGACTGGAGACTTTCCGCTCCCTTCGCATAGCAGAACTGCACCAACGTAAGGATGGAGCCGCACGACTTTGGAGCTTTAAGCTTTTGCCCGGGATATGGCGAGCAAGCCTGCATTGCGACGTTAGACTTTACGAGTATCCCATCGCTGCCAAGCTGATTTCTCTCTGCTGCTATTTCTAACGCCGCACGCGGTCGGACGCATTGCCAACCGGCTCGGTCCTGTAGCCGCAAATGTTCGCGAAAAGCCTAGGGGAAATAGCACACGACAGGAGAGAGCGATGAAGCGCAACACCGTAGAACGTCGGAGCGTTCTCAAGGCCGGTGCAGCGGTTGTTGGTCTATTGGGCGGCGGCGCATCATCAGAAATGGTAGCGGGCGTCGACCGGGCCTTCGCCGATGCGCCGCAATCCGGACTTCCGCCTCAAATCCTCAATGCAGTTGCGCGTTTCCGCGAGACCATTCCAGCCAATTTCGATCGCGAATATGTCGAGAAGGCGGTCATCCCGTTCTTCCTCACCAGCGTGTACGAAGACCAGCGGCCGATGTTGCCGATGATCGGCGTCAACTTCAGTAAGGAGAATGCGCTGCCCTACGATCTTTGGGGGCTCATAACCCGCGATTGGCGGCCCACGCCTGAAGACGGCGTGACGGTCTTTTTGCAGGGTCTCGAGAAGCGCGGCCCCCATAATCTTCGCAAGCGGATTTATTTCTCCGGGGTGACGCCGGACCTTTACCAACCGATGTACAGCCCGAAGGTCGTCGCTTTCTTCGACAAGCTCATGGACCAGCAATTTGCCGGCAGGCCGTTCATGCGGCATTACCTCGATTATTATTTCGATCTCTATTGGGACCTGCACCTCGGCGTGACCGGCGACGCTATTCCGTTCGAAGTGCGGCAGCTCGGCGAATCGTTCAACACGGTTCTTGCCTACAGGAATCCGCTGCTGCCCATCACGTATGAAAACTACATGATAGTTCGGGAACACTTCGATTTTCTCAAATCATGGATCGATGACCGGCTGGCCGACCTCGAGAGCGGCAAAACCAAAGACCCCGAAAAAACGATTGCCTGGTATTGGCTGAAGAACTCGGGCGATGGCAGTCATTTTGCCAAGAAAGACGTCGTGTTCGAGTGCTTCCATAATTTCGTGGCGCTCAGCCAATGGGGCAACTCGATCTTCGGAATCATGTCGCGCCTATCCGAAGACGGCGGCGACCCAGTCGTGCGGGCGTCGTTTGCGGAAGCCATGAATGGAGTTTTCGACAGCGCCAACGGCGTTGCCTACTCGCCGCTGGAACTCTACGTCATGGAATTGTTCCGCGTTATCTCGCCAAACGGCGGCAGCGTTTCGGCCATCAAGGATGCCAGGAGAAGCGCCTATGGAGCATCTCCGCAGCAAAAATTCGGCATTCCGCTGGAACGGCACAGCTACATCAGCACGCCGCACACCAGTACCAGCATGGATCCGGTGCATTGGAAGGATCCGAATGCTTTCGATCCGACAAGGTATCTCAGAGTGCCCACCAGCGACCAGATCACCGAAGACACCTGTCGGCAGATCGGCCTGGCGCGGTGCCCGTTCGACATCGCCAATTTCACGGTGAAGGATGGTCGGGCGACCAACATCACGAATAGCGGTTTTGGCACGCTGTTCGCAGCTGTCGATGGCAAGAGTCTCCCGGTCTGTGATTACGCCGGCTTTGCCCCATTCGGCTTTGGCTACCGGCGTTGCCCGGGCGAGCAGCTGACAATCAATGTCTTTGAGGATTTCCTCCGCAAAGTCTGGCGCGACAGGATTGTGTTTGGCAAGCTCAATCTGCCGAATCCGGGCGAAGTACCGATCGGACCGAACACTGTGATCGTGGACGACCTTGGCTTCGCCAGGTCGGCCTAGCCGTCGTTGCTAGGCGACGAGCACCAAAACCACGCCGCCGACGGTTGCGGCCACGGCGGCTACCAGCCGCAGATCGACGCGTTCGCGTTTCAAAAATTGAAAGCTCAGCAGCAGCGTGACCAGCGGATAGGTGGCAATCAGCGGCGAAACCAGCGTGACGGGCCCGCGGCCAAGAGCGGCATACATCGCAAGAACGGCGCAACCGTTGCACAGTCCAACGGCTGCGAACCACAACGCGCCGCGGCAATCGAAGCGCTGTTCGGCCGCACCGCCCGGCACGAGCGCGGCCAGGATGAGCACCGCCGCCGAGACCGTATAGCTTACGACCACCGCGGCGATCGGATTAGGCCAGCGCTCCAGGCCGAGCTTGACCACCGGTTGGACGAAGCCGCGAATGGCGGCCGCCCCGAGCGGCAAAACCAGGAGCCAAGCTCCCCTCGCGGAGAAAGCTTGCCACTGCCCCGCATACATCAGCACGACGCCGGCAACGATCGCCGCGATGCCGAACAGCTGCGCAAAGCGAAGGTGTTCGCCAAGCAGCATCACCGCCGGCACAACGGCAAAGACCGGCGCCACTCCGCCGACCGCGCCGGCGATGTTCGGTCCCATCAGGCGGTTGGACTCGAAATTCAATAACGTGACCGCGGCCGGAAAGAATAGCCCAATGACGGCGAACAGCGCGGCCGCGCTCAAATCCACTTCGGCGGGATCGATCGAGAACGGCGCAAGACACCAGAATAGCAGCGTCGACGTCGAGATGCTGAACGCGCCGCCGAGCCGGGGCGGTATGAAGCGCAAGGCGAATTGGGTCAGCACAAAGGCCGCGCCGAATCCGAGGGTCGAGAGCAGCGCCAAGCTGACGGCGAGCGGACTGTCTGGCAACGATGCCTCTGTTCGTTTCGTTGATGAAAGGGCCGCCGAGATAAAATTATCCGATCGGCCTCTTGATAAGTCCAATGCATTTATAGTCTTATGTTTGATGCATCGCGTGCATCATGAAAGTGAACCTCGACCAGTTGCGCACCTTTGTGACCGTGGTGGATGCGGGCGGCATCCACCGCGCGGTCGCGCGGCTTCATTTGAGTCAGCCGGCTGCGTCGCGCCAGATCAACGCGCTCGAAGCCGCGCTCGGGGTGCTGTTATTTGACCGGGTCGGCCGGCACCTCAAACTGACCGCGGAGGGCGAAGGCCTGCTTCGGCTCAGCCGCCGCCTGCTGGGTGAAGTCGAAACCTTCGGCGAGCGAGCGGGCGCGTTCAAAAAGGGCGAGACCGGCATTCTCCGTGTCGCCGCCACCCCTATGGTCATTGAAAATACTCTTGCGCCTTTCCTCGGCGGTTACCGGCGCGGGCATCCAGGCGTTGAGGTTCACTTGGTCGAGGACGGAGCGCTCGCAATGCCTCGCCGCCTGGAATTCGGCGACGTGCATCTCGCCTTGATGGCGCTGGATGACCAACGCTTTCGCGCGCGGCTGCTCTATCCAGTACGGGGCGTCGCGGTCGTTTCGAAAAGTCACAGGCTCAGTCGCCGCCGCGCCATCGAGGTCGCCGAGCTCGCCGACGAACCACTTTTGCTGCTGCGCAACGAATTTGCTTCGCGTGACTGGTTCGAGACCGCGTGCCGGGTTGCGCGCATTCGCCCGCGCGTGCTTCTCGAGAGCGGCGCGCCCCACACCGCCATGGCCTTGGCGGGCGCCGGCTATGGTATCGCGGTGGTCCCGTCCACCGTCGTCATTCCGACCGGTCACGTTCGCGGCATTCCACTTCTGCAGCGCGGCGCCGCAGTCGGCCGCTGGCTGCGGGTCGCATGGCAACCTGAGCGGTTCTTGTCCGTCTATGCCGAGCAATTCATCGCTGAACTCTGGGCCCATTGCCAGCGAGACTATCCCGGTCGGGAATTAAGTCGGCGCGCTCCGTCGTTGCCTCGACCACGGGAGCCGACGAGGTGACTCTGTCGCTTGACGCTTTCGCCGGTGATGAAATCAGGACGCAGGCTTTCGCCCGCGCCCGGCAATGAGCGTTACTGCAGACCTTCGGCCTTGAGCATGACGCCAGCGACGCCCGGTGTCCTCTTCGGGAGTGTAGTCGACACCGCGAAACTACGTCAAATCACTCGGCCGGCTGTTCGTAGGTTCTCAAAGCCGGCATGTTGAGCCGCCGGGCAATGGCCGGATAAAGCGGTCCAAGCTTGCTGATAAAATCCCATGCCATGAGCAGTGCGCCAGCGGC
>JASHWN010000547.1 GCA_030044035.1 Xanthobacteraceae bacterium | reverse complement strand
TCGAAGCGAGGATGACGACGCGGGCGAGACCGGACGGCACGATGAAGGTGAGCAGGAAATCGGTGACGATCATCCCGAACAGGATGCGCGGATAGGTGACGCCGACGTGGAGCATGATCGTGTAGGCGAACCGGCGAGCGAGCCCGGATTTGCTCGCCACCAGGCCGATCAGCATCGCGGCAAACAGAAACCAGGCGGTGGCGTCGGCAAAGCCGCTGAAGGCGACTTCGAACTTCACCACGCCCAGCGCCCAGAACAGAAAGCAGCCGATGAAACCGGCGATCGCAAACTCGGTCGCTTCGGTGATCCAGGCGATCACCATGAAGGCCAAAATGGCGAAGCCGTGCTGGACCTGCGGAGTAAGCCCGAGCGGCGCAAACCAGATCACGAGCGGAACGATGACGCACAGCACTTGCCCGATCGAGGCGACATAGGGCGTGCGATGGAATGCGGTGGCGCTGGCGGGCGATGCGGTCGTGGTGGTGGTCATAAGAATTTTGGCGCGTTGCTGGCTCGCGTTGTCATAATGCGCCGCCAGCGCAATCGTTGCGGATCGTCGGCGGCACGCGATTGGAAGCCATGGTTGCCGTCGCCCCGCCGGCCGCCTAGGCCGCGCCACCGTCGCGCTCCATCTCGAGCGCCGTGACGAGATGCCGGGTGCAGTTGATCAGACTCACCCCGTGCGGCGCGTGCTCATGCAGTATGGTGAGGCTGGTATTGTCGAACCGCTCTGGAACGGCGACGCCATCGGGCACCAGCGTGTGCCGCTCGACCAGCGCGCGGCAGACCAGCCCGTGCGTGACCACCACCAGCGTGCCGGCCACGCGGCGGCGCCGCTCGACGATGAAAGCGAACGCATCGGCGACGCGGGCATGAAACGTCGGCCAGTCTTCGCCATTGGGCGGCGCGAAGGTGGGGCCAAACGGGTCTTCAGCCAACGCCGCATACGGCACGCCGCGCAGATCGCCGAAATTGCGCTCCTGCAAGAGCGGGCTTTCTTCGATCGTCAGTCCGGAGCGAGTGGCGAGCGCCGCCGCCGTCATGCGGGCCCGCAATAAATCGCTGCACAGGATGTGAACGAAGCCATTGGCGGACAAGCGCGCCGCCAGCTGCTCGGCCTGGCGCCGGCCGCGCTCGTTGAGCGGCACTTCGGGGCGCTGCAGAATGCGCGCGGCGTTGCCGTCGGTCTCACCATGACGGACGAGCAAAATCGTCATGGCGCGTCATTAGCAGCGTTCGCCCGGAGAGGCGAGTTCTCAAACGAACGGTGGCGCGGCTTTTACCCCGCCTTTCCGCATCCCATTCAGCCTCGGCGCCTTTCTTTTTCCTCATTGCCGCCCCGCGGCTTCTGCTACAATGATCAGGATGCGGGTTGCGGTGAAGGCGCGACGGAGGGCAAGCGACAATGCACAAGAAGTCAGCGATGCATTGCAAGCGGTTCAGAGCACTGTCGGCGGTGCTCTCGGCTGCGTTCGTGATGGCCGTGCTGCACGGCGCCGCAGCACAAGGCGGAGCGCCGCCACCACCGCCGCCGGGCCAAGGCGCGCCGCCAGAGCAAAACGCGCCGCCGCCCCCGCCGCCGGGGCAGAACGCACCGCCGGCCCCCGGGGCATCGACCGCGGTGACGCACAGCAGCGTCAATCTGCGCAACGGCCCGGGCACGACCTACACCATCGTCACGCTGATCCCGGCCGGCTCGTCGGTCGAGGTGAACGACTGCAAGAGCGGCTGGTGTCAGGTCACGTTTAGCGGCAACAACGGCTACATCATCGAAACCAGCATCGCCCCCGGCGGTCCCGCAGCCGGCGCACCGCGACGGCCGGGGCCACCGCCCGGCTATGCCGGCCCCGGCGGTCCGCCGCCTGGATATGCCGGTGGCGCCGGTCCTCCGCCTCCGGGCTATGGGCCCCCGCCGCCCGGCTACTATCCGCCGCCTCCGGGCTACTACCCGCCGCCGCCCGGTTACTATTACGGCTATGGTCCTTATTACGGACCGTATTGGGGTTGGCGGCGCGGTTACTGGTGGCGCTGACGATCAGCCGAATAGCGCTTGACGCTCAACGCAGCGCCGGCGCGGCTGCGATCGACGTCCGCGGGCGTTTGGCCAGCGGATCCGGTCCGAAGCGATTGTAGCCGGTGGTGCCGCGCAGAAATCCCATCTCGACCAGGCCCCAGACGGTGAGCGCAAACGCGCCCACGAAGCAAAGCCGAATCAAGAACAGCGACAAATAGCGGAGGTCGCCGAACGAGCCCGCCGCGACCCACATAAACGCCAGGGCGGGAAAGGCGAACAGCCCCGGCGCGATGTAGAACGGAAACAGCCACCATGCCGAGCGGTCGCGGTCGTGCAGCCGCTTGACGCCAATGGCGAGGCTGGAGACGAAGATCGCGAGGTTGACCGGATAGCTGAAGAGGTGAAAGGCCGCGCCCTTGCCGAGCGCGAGACCGAGCAGCATCAGCGAAAGGTCGGCGACGAAGAAGATCAACAGCGCCAGCCGGAATTTGGCGCGATTGATGCGGCCGCGAAAGCCGAAGAACAATGCCGGGTCCATTGCCGCCTCGCCCGCGTCTTTGCGCGTTAGTCGCCGTACCTGCGCGCGAGGTTCAACCAAATAGCAAATAAAGATAGAGCCGGAGCCTAACGCTCAAGTGTCGCGTTTAAGACTTTCAACTATTGCTTGGCGATTCTGCCACTCGTCCTTAATGGTGACCGCAGCGAACGATTACTTTCTTTTAAGACATTCGCGTGTTTCATGCTCGATTGGCGGTACCTATTAAGCCTGCTCGCCAAACGACTGAGCGGGCGCGACGTAAGCCGGACGCCACGCGCACCGGGGCTGAGAGTGGCGCTTCGGTTGGACGCAGTGGCACAGCGAGCGGGGAAGACGAGGCGATAATTCGCCCGATAACTCTTCCCAGGCGGTGGCGGGTGCAATGATCAAGTTCGAGGATTTGCCTGCGAACGCACGTGCGTTGATCCTGGCGAAGTTTGCCATGGAGCTGAAAGCGCGGAACACGGCGAAAATCCATCGTTCCGCCCGAACGCCGCAGATCAACGTGATGAGCTTGTGGCGGAGCATTTGCCGCAAGGCGAGGCAGCCCGTTTGTACGATCCCGGTCGATGCAACGCGGGGCAGGATTGAGGAGGACGTGATGGATCCTTCGCAGCTGAAAGTCATCGCAAATCCCGGCGCCGCACGACCGACAAGCCGCGGCCAATCGCGGCGATCGAAGAATTGGATCATTATTTTATCGCTCGGCGCTGCGGCCGGATTGGTGGCGCTGGCGGGGTTTGCGCTCGGATTCTTTTCGGTCAGGTCTTCCCCCGTCGTTACAGAGGCTGCGCCGGAAGCGATGCCGACCGGCACGATTGCCGAGAGCGACACACTGGTCTGCAAGCGGCTGACTTTCGATCACAACGGCCAGGTCGTTCGCGACGTCGTGCCGTGCGATGGCAGCGTTCGTGACGCACGCGGTCAGCCTGTGCCCATCGGCACGATGGAGCGGCTCAACGCCATCAGCAAATCGTTTGCGGGACATTGATCGTCGATCGCGCACACCATGACCGCCGACCATCCGACAGTCCTTCTGATCTCCGATCGCACCGACCAGAGCCGCGAGCTGGGCAACTGGATCGGCCGCGTTTGCAGCTGCCGAAGCATTGCCCTGCACGAGCGGCCTGGCATTGCAAAGGATGTGGCCGCGGTCGTTACCGACGTCGCGTTTCGCGATGCCGTCGCCATCGCGCGGCTGCGATCATTGTTGGCGCCGTATCGAAGCACGGCTACGCCGGTCATGGCGGTGCTGCGCGACAACAGCCACTACGAGCAGGTTCAGGCGGTGGCGCTCGGCGCGACCGGTATGCTGCCTTCTACGGCATCGTCGGCCGAGATCTGCCGAGCAGTTGCTGCGGCGCTCGGCGACGCGCGCCCCGCCACGGCGACAAATGCGGCAGCATCCGCCGCCGAGCATGTGGAACAAGCGCGGCTCGAGTTTCATGGCATTTTCCACGCAGCGACGTGCGGCGAAAACTTCACGCAAGCCGAGGTCGACAACGCCACGAGCTCGGTCGTAGAGACAGTCGCGGACAGCGGCATCCGCCGCTGGCTCGACATCGTCTGGAGCTACGATAACGCCACGTATCAGCACTGCATGCTGGTGACCGGCCTGGCCGCCGAGTTTGCCAGAAGCCTCGGTGTTTCGGCTAACGACCAGAAACGCCTGGTCAGAGGCGCCCTGCTGCACGACCTCGGCAAGGCGAAAATTCCGCTGGCGATCCTGAACAAGCCAGGCCGTTTGGACCCGCAAGAGCTCACCGTCATGCGCACCCACCCGGGAATCGGTTACGAGATTTTGCGCGAGCAGGGCGGCTACGAGCCGGAAATCCTCGAGGTCGTCCTTCGACATCACGAGTTGCTGGACGGAAGCGGCTATCCGGACGGTTTGTCCGGCTCGCAAATCGGCGACCTCGTACGGCTCACAACGATCTGCGATATCTACGCGGCTTTGATCGAGCGTCGGCCCTACAAACAGCCGATGCCGCCTACCCGCGCGTTTGCGATCCTGCAGGACATGGGAAGCAAACTCGAAGCCGCGCTGGTCCGGGCCTTCACGCGCGTCGCCGAGAGCTCCGCGGCGCCCGCCGCTGCCTGAGTTTCAGGTGGATCGTCGCGGCGTAACGGTGGGTTTCGCTTGCGCTCAACCCACCCTACATATTCAACGAACCGGTCGCGCGGGACACGGTGACGTTCGCGCGCCGATCAGTGACCCGAAAATGCCAACGATTAAGGAAGCCCGATCGAATGCCGTGGACACCGAGTGACGCCGCGAGGCACACACACAAGGCGACAACGCCGGCTTTGCAAGAGCTTTGGGCGAAGATCGCCAACGAAGCGTTGGAACGAACCGGCGACGAAGGCCGCGCCATCAGGGAAGCGAACGCGGTCGTCGCGCGGCAGACGGAAGACCACTGATCGCGGAGCAGAGCTCCGGCGGGTCTTGAGCGTTCGGCTTTAATTCAGCCGCAGCTCGGTAATGTGGCGCGGGTCGGGCTTCAGCTCGCTCTTTTCGACGCGCTTGACGAGATCGGTGAGCACCGCATTGGCGCGGCAGGGGAAGCCGAGCTTTTCGCCCTCGCGTACCACGAGCCCATTCAAAAACTCGATCTCGGTGCGGCGGCCTTTCTGCATGTCCTGGCCCATCGACGGCCGCTGGCTGGAGGCAGTGCGCCCGGCGTCCTTGAAGCGCTGCTCGTCGCAGGCGCGCATCGCCGCCTCGTCGCCTTCGCCGGCGCGCGCTATCGTTTCCGGCTCGAGGTGGAGAATGTCCTCGAGCGCATAGCCGAGCGCCTGGCCGACGCGGATCGCTTCGCTGCCTAGCCGCACCGCAAAGCGGCGGATCGGCTCGCTCTTGAGCATGTCGCCGCCGCCAAGCCCGGTGCAGGCGGAGAGCCCGTTCTGCATCGCGTTGGTGACGAGTTTCGACCAGCGCTCCCCCCATAAGTTGTTGGTCACCTTGGCGCTGTCGGCGTAGCCGACCAGGCGGCAGATTTCCTCGGCGCGCGGCGTGACGCGGCCGTGCACCTCGCCGGTGCGAAACACGGTGTGCGCCGCGCCGTGCTTGGCGGCGCCGCGATGGACGTGGCCGGGCTCGGGCAGGTCGACCGTGATGGAGCTCGCGATGCAGCCGAGCGTCTTGCCCCAGCCGACCACGCCGGCAACGGTCGCCTCGTTCATGCAGTTCTGCAGCGACACCACGTAGCCGTCGGGCGCCAGATACTGCGCGATCAGCATGGTCGCCCAGGCGGTGTCGTACGACTTCATACAGACAAAGGCGATGTCGACAGGCTGCTCCTTGGCCAGGGCCTGGGCGTCGGTGACATGTAGGGCGCGCACCGGCACGGAAAATTCCGGCTCCTTCATCGCATGGGTGACGCGCAAGCCGTGCGCGCGCATGTGCTCGACATGGGCTGGCCACGGATCGATGAAGGTCACGTCCTCGCCGGCCGCCGCCATGTGGGCGCCGGTATAGCCGCCGACCGCGCCCGCGCCGACGATGATGATCTTCTTGCGGCTCATCTCATGCTCCCTGCCGTTTGCCGTGAGATTATCGTGCAGCGTTCTTCGAGGAAGAGCGGCTTGGTCACTTGTCCCATTTCGATCCCGCGCGGGCTAACCGACCGTCGCGCGCCACGCGCCGACAGCCGGCACCGGCAAGCCGAGATTCTCCCGCAGCGTCGCGCCGGTGAAATCCTTCCGGAACAGGCCGCGGCGCTGCAGTTCGGGGACGACGAAGCGCACGAAATCCTCGTACGCGCCCGGCACGTGGGTGGCGGAGAGCACGAAGCCGTCGCACGCCGGCGCCGCAAACCACTGCTCGAACGCATCGGCGATGTCGTTCGGCCCGCCGACCAGCGGATTGTGCACGCGGCCGCGGCCGCTGATGCGGACGAAGTCGCGCACCGTCGGGTTCTTGTTCGTGGCGCCGCACGCCTGCAGCACGCGATCGCGGATGCCCTGCAGGCCGGACATGGCGGCCAATTCCTCGTCCGTGAACGGCTCGTCCATGGCCTTTTTGGCGAAATCGAAATTGAGCGCCTCCGACAACAGCGACAGCGCATCGATCTCGAGCGCGAGCTTGTCGATTGCCGCCCATTTGTCCTCGGCCTCGGCCTTACTTGCCGCCGCCACGGTGTTAATGAGCTGGGTGACGTGGACGTGCGCGGGATCGCGGCCGGCGCGCGCCACCTCGGCCTTGAACGCCGCGTAATCGCGCCGGCCGATCTCGACGTTCGGATAGGCGACGAAGATCACCTCGCCCCAGTGCGCGCCGAAGCGGCGACCACGGCCGCTCGATCCGGCCTGGATGATGACCGGATGGCCTTGCGCCGAGCGCGGTACAGTGAACGGCCCGCGCGAGCGCAGATAGCGGCCCTCATAGTCGAGCCGATGCACCTTGTCGGGCTTGGCGAAGAGGCCGGTTTGCTTGTCCTGCACGACGGCGTCGTCGTCCCAGCTGTCCCAGTGACCGAGCACGATCTCCATGAACTCGTCGGCGCGGTCGTAGCGCAGGTC
>JASHWN010000546.1 GCA_030044035.1 Xanthobacteraceae bacterium | reverse complement strand
GCGGATAACTCTAAAGTTATCAAGCCCTTTGTAGTCGATCTCGCACGACGGGAGCCATGCATTCTCGGATAGGTTGAACACCCGATAAAGGATATCCTTCAGTTTGACAAATTGCTGAGTTAAAAGCCCAACCACGCTCCCAGGTGATGTCCACATAACTAATTGATATATTGTGGTAAATCTATCAAAGGTCGAGAACTACAGCCTGGGCAAGCGGTGAATTAACTCCTAGTAAACTCCAGTGGAAAAGTTCCCCTCTCAGGTCGCATGCTAGGGTCGCCAGCCTACTTCGCCGGCACGATGAGCGAATAGCGCTCGTCGGCGGCGAGGCATTGGGCTTCCGGATAGCCAAGCTCTTTGCGCACCATGTTGGTGCCGAGCACCAGCGAGACCATCTTGTAGAAGGCGTGGCGGCGGCTCATGCCTTCGCGCCCCATGCCGCAGTCGGTCGAGATCACCAGTCGCTCCGGCGCAATGTGCTTGAGCGCGGCGCGGACTTTCGCCGCCACCTCGTCTGGCGTCTCCACCTGCAGCACGTGATGATCGATGACGCCGATGGCGATCTTCTTGCCCGTGATCGCCTTGCCGATGGCGTCGAGATCGATGCCGCCGGAGCTTGAGGATTCGAAAGTGATGACGTCGGCGTCGACATTGTTGTAGGCTTCGAGCGCCGGCTTGTAGCTTTGCACCTGGGCGAACATGCGCTGCTGGGAAGGGTTGCCCCAGCACGAATGCGCCCACACTTCGGTCTTGGCGCGCAATCCGCGGACCGTCCGGTTGAATACCTCGACCATCAATTGCGGCGTGATGACGCTGTCCTGGATTTTGCGCAGCGCCAGCAGGTGAATCTGCGGCTCCTCGATCTGGATCACCGGACAGCCGGCGTCGGCCAGCTCGTGGTACTCTTCGTTGAAGGCGTCGGCGATGGCGAACATGCGCTCGGGAATGCTCTTGTAGTAGCGGTCCTGCAGCGCAAAGGCGACGATCTCGGCCGACACCGCGCCGAACTTCACCGGCCGCCTGGTGAAGCGCTGCGCCGCCTTCCACATCGCGGTGTATTGCAGATTGCCGCGCCCGATCGGGCCTTTGATGACCGGCATCACCCGCGACTCCAGATAATCGTGCAGGATGTGCCCGCGCGGAAACCAGATGCCGCCGCGTCCTGACGGCGTCGCCTCCGGATGCGCCGCGTCGAGCCCGCTCATGTGGTTCGGGGGATACGCGGTCCAGCTCTGGCCGCCGACGTCGTCGTCGAAGCGGCAATCGCCGTCGGTGACGATGTCGAGGCCGGCGAGCTCCTGGTCGCGCAGATAGCAGGCGAGCGCGTCCTCGTACTGCTCGCGGAAGCGGCGCGTGACCATGGCTTCGAGAAAATGCCGGGTGCCGAGATTCTCCGTGTACCAGCTCGGCCGCGGCAGCGAGCCGGTAATCGTAGTCGGCAGCATGATGTCCTTGGTGGCCCGATACATGGCGAATGCCTCCCGAATTTTTTAAGCGAGCCGCCGCGATGCGGCTTCACGCGCCTTACAAGCTTAGCAAGCCGCGCCGCGCGAAGGTAAGCTGAAAATGGGTTCTATCGTCGTCGCCCACTTTGAACCGCCCGATGGGCAGGCGTGGGCAGAACAGCGACTGCTAAGTGCCAGTGAATACCGGTTTGCGCTTTTCCATGAAAGCGGCGCGGCCTTCGTTGTAGTCGCGGCTGACGAAGCAGGCCTCGACCAGCTCGGTGGCGCGCGCGAGGTTGCGCCTGCCCTCGTCCTTGAGAATTTCGCCGACCGTGCCTTTCACCGCCTTGATGGTGAGCGGCGCGTTGGCGCAGATCATGTCGGTGATGGCTTTCACCGCGTTTTCCAGCTCGGCCGACGGCACCGCGCGGTTGATCAGGCCCATCGCCAGCGCCTCCTGGGCGTCGAACTGGCGCGCGGTGTAAAAAATTTCCTTGGCGAATGACGGTCCGACGATATCGACCAGGCGCTTGAGCCCCGCATAGCCGTAGCCGATGCCGAGCTTGGCGGCCGGTACCGCGAAGCGCGAATTGTCCGAGGCGATGCGCAGGTCGCAGCAGGTGGCGAGCCCGAGCCCGCCGCCGAGGCAATAGCCGCGGATCATCGCGATGGTCGGCTTGGGAAAGTCGTAGATGCTCGCCGACGCCGCCTCTGTCTTGGCGCTGTAGGCGCGCGCCGCTTCGAGATTCGCGCGTTCCTTTTCGAAGCGCGAAATGTCGGCGCCGGAGACGAACGCCTTGCCGCCGGCGCCGGTCAGCACCACGACGCGGATGTCGGGATCGGCGGCAAAATCGTCGAGGATGCGCCTGGTCGCTTCCCACATGTCGAGCGACACCGCGTTGTGCCGCTCCGGATTGTTGAAAATAACAGTGCCGACGCCGCCGTCCTTGCGCGCCAGCATCTTGTCGGTCATGGTTCTGCTCCTTTTCTTATGCTGTCATCACCCGCGTATGCGAGTGATCCAGTAATCGATGCGCTTCAAACAAAATCTCAGCGCCGGGTGTACTGGATGCCCCGCTTTCGCGGGGCATGACAGTGTCAGTGGATTAGACAGCCTTCGCCTCGTGCAGCTTTTTGATATCGCGCGCCGAAAAGCCGAATTCCTTGAGCACCGCGTCGGTGTGCTCGCCGAGCTGCGGCGGCCGCGCTACCAGGCGCGACGGCGTGCGCGACAGCGTGACGCCCTGACCGACCAGGCGCATCTTCGACTTGTCCTTTTTGGTTACGGCCTGGGCGATGCCGAGATGCTGCACCTGCGGATCGGCAAAGACCTCGTCAACCCGGTAGATCGGCCCGCACGGCACCCCGGCCTTGTTCAAAATCTCGACCCATTCGGCGCTGGTGCGCTCGGCGAGATAGCGATTGATCGCGGCGTTGAGTTCATCGCGGTGTTTCGAGCGCGTCGGGCCGTCGGCATAGTCCGGATTGTCGGACAAATCCTTGGCGCCGAGCGCCTGGCAAAACCGCTTCCAGATCGTCTGCCCGGCCGAAGCGATGTTGATGTGGCCATCCTTGGTCTTGAACACGCCGGTCGGAATGCTGGTCGGGTGATTGTTGCCGGCCTGCCCCGGCACTTCGCCTTGGACCAGATACCGCGCGGCCTGGAAGTCGAGCATGAAAATCTGTGCCTGCAACAGCGAGCTTGCGACCTGCTGGCCCTTCTTGGATTTTTCGCGCTCCAGCAACGCGACCAAAATGCCGGTCGCAGTCAGCAGCCCAGCGCTGAGATCGGCAATCGGAATGCCGACGCGCACCGGCCCCTGGCCGGGCAGCCCGGTCACCGACATCAGCCCGCCCATGCCTTGGGCGATCTGGTCGAAGCCGGGCCGGTTGGCGTAGGGGCCGTCCTGGCCGAAGCCGGAGATGCTGGCATAGACAATGCGCGGATTGATTTTCGAAAGTGTCTTGTAATCGATGCCGAGGCGTTTCTTGACGTCGGGCCGAAAATTCTCCACCACCACGTCGGCTTTCTTGACCATGCGTTTGAACGCCGCCAAACCTTCGGGGACCTTGAGGTTGAGCGTCATGCTGCGCTTGTTGCGGTGCAGGTTCTGAAAATCGCTGCCTTCGCGCGGTCCACCCATTGGCTCCTCGACGCCGGGCGGCGTCTCGATCTTGATGACATTGGCGCCCCAGTCGGCGAGCTGGCGCACGCAGGTCGGACCGGAGCGCACCCGCGTGAGATCGAGCACCGTGAAACGCGCAAGGGCTTTTGACGCGCGGGGAAAGGGCATTTTTGGGGCGCCTCCAACGCCATATCGAACGGGGACGAAACTTTGCCGATCCTGCCGCCGTTGTCTACCCGCTTGCCGCCGCGGCGGATGCTCGTTCCGGCCGCTGTGCTCGGCTAGTATGGCGCATGACCATCTTTCCGGCACTTTGTGGAGGCGATCATGAACGAAGAGGCCCTTAACGTCAGCGTGCGCAAATTTCTCAAAAAGGTCGGCGTCACCTCGCAGCGCGAGATCGAGCAGGCGGTGCGGGCCGCGGTCAGCGGCGGCAAGCTCAAGGGCAACGAGACGCTGCCCGCACGGGCGACGCTGAAGATCGACGGCATCGGCCTTGCGGTCGACATCGAAGGTGCCGTCGAGCTGGAATAGCGGAACGTTTATTGGGGGCTTGGCGAATAATTTGGGACCTACGATGATCCATGCTTTTCGTCTCTTCGGCTCACGCCTTCTGATCACGCTCATGCTGATCGGGCTCGCCGCCGCGAGCAATGCGCAGGAGCATTCCGGCAGGCCGGGCGTGGGCGGCGGCGAACGTCGCGCCGAACAGGGCCAGCGCGGCGGCACGGCAGCGCCGAGCCAAAACGAGCCCGGCGTGCTGTCGCTCCTGCCCGCCGATTCCGTGACCCAGCACAGCATCACCGCGCCGGCCGGCAAGCTCGACTATACGGCCACGGCCGGCACGTTCTCGCTGTTCGACCAATCCGGCGAGCGCTCCGCTGCCGTGTTCTACGCCGCTTACGTGGCGAAATCGGAAAATCCTGCCAACCGGCCGGTGACGTTCGTGTTCAACGGCGGTCCGGGCGCCGCTTCGGCATTTCTCAATCTCGGCGTGGTCGGCCCGCGCGTCGCCGAATTCGGGCCAAACGGCAACGACGGTTCCAAGGTTCGCCTCATCGACAATCCCGACACCTGGCTCGCCTTCACCGACCTTGTGCTCATCGATCCGGTCGGCACCGGCTGGAGCCGGCCGGCCAAGCGCGATGGCGGCGAAGCGTTCTGGGGCGTCGAGGCCGACGCCGAATCCATGGCCAAGGTGATCGCGCTCTACGTCGCCAAGAACAGCCGCGTCAGCTCGCCGAAATTCATTTTGGGCGAAAGCTACGGCGGGTTCCGCGCCGCCAAGGTGGCGCGTGTGCTGCAGAGCCAGCAGGGCATTTCGGTCGGCGGCATCCTGATGCTGTCGCCGATGCTGGATGGCGCGTTTCAGTTCGGCGGCAGCCGTTTCGCGCTCGGCGCGGCGCTGCAGCTGCCGTCGCTTGCGGCGGCCGAGCTCGAGCGCAAGGGCACGTTCAGCCAACAGGCGCTGGCCGAGGCCGAGCATTTTGCCTTGACCGATTATCTCACCGCGCTCGCCGGGCCGCCGCTGCAGGGCGACGCGGCGCAAAAATTTTATGCGCGCGTCGCGGCGATCACCGGCTTGCCGCAGGATGTGGTGGCGCGGCAGCGCGGCTTCATCGACGACGCCTACGTCAAAGACTTGCGGCGCGGCGAGCAGAAGATCGTCAGCCACTATGACGCGACATTCGCCAGCGACGATCCCAACCCCGAAGCGCCGGAGGCGCGCGGTCCCGACCCGATCCTCGACGTGCTTGTTCGCTCGTACGGCAGCGCGTTCGTTGCCTATGCCCGCGACGAGCTCGGCTTCAAGACCGAGATGACCTACAATTTGCTCGCCGGCGATATTTCGGGCAAATGGAGGTGGGGTTCGCGCCGCCGTCAACCGAGCGTCGAGCAGGATTTACGAGACTTGCTGGCGCTGACGCCGTCGTTCCGGCTCATGATCGCCAACGGCTATAGCGACATGGTGACGCCGTTTGCGGTGTCGCGCTACGTGCTCGACCATCTGCCCGCGGTCGACGGCGAAGGCCGCACCGAGCTCAAGCTCTATCGCGGCGGTCACATGTTCTATCTCGACCCGGCCTCGCGCAAAGCGTTCACGGCGGATGCGCGCACCATGTACGCTTCGCCGTGACAATTCCGGCGGGCCGATCGGCTTGCCCGCCTCGTCACGTCGCGTTGTTTGGATCGAGTCCGTGTGTGGCGCACATTTTGCCAACCAGGGCCGCGTCCTTGCCGCCGGCGATCAGCCCCAACGTAGCCGAGGTCACGTAGCCGCCGGTCAGTCCGAGCTCGACGATATAAGCCTGCCGGCCGTTATAGGCGGCGTACGGGCTCTTGGCGTCGACAGTGGCGCAGTAGCTGGGCGAAGGGTCGCTCGGCATGGCCGGAAATTTCGCCCAATGATATTTCGCCGCGCCGGCATCGCGTAGCGACGGCGCGACGGCGGCGATGATGATCTTCTTTTCGTCGGCCGACAGGTCGCGCTCCGGTCCGCCGCTCGCTGGTGCTGCCGCGGCCGCGGCGCCGCCCGGAGTCGCGGCCGGGCCGCTGACCGACGGCAGCGCTGCCGCGCAGCCCGATAGAGCCAAGGCGAGGATTAAAGCTGTCGTTAGCGTCACACGGCGCGCTTGCATGTTCGCTCCGTTCCTCTGCTGAAGCTTTTGGCCACCAGCCGCTCGCCCCGCCGCCTGGGACGCGATCCGGCATCGCGCATCCCCTAACTGCACGGCGGCGCCGAACGTCGTCAACCCCTTCGTGGTCTCACGCCGGCTCGTTCGCAGCGTAATCACTCCTCGTTCGGCAGAATCGCTTTGACCGTCGCAATGAGGACACGACCGCGCAGGCACGTGCGACGAAGCGCGGTCGCATGACAGTGCGCCTATTCGGCGGCGCGCTTCTGCACCAGCGCCGCGGCGGCCTTGTCGTAGCTTTCCTCGCGCATCAGCATCGCGTTGAGTCCGACCAGCTCGTAATAATCTTCGAGCGGCAGCAAATGATCGAACGTCGCGGTCAGCGAATTCTCGCGCTTTAAGATGCGGAGCACGTTGCGCACCGCATGCGCGGCGGCGAACAGCGCGATCGACGGAAACGTCGCGGCGACCACCCCGGCGGCCTCAAGTTCTTCCAGGCTGCGGCGTTTCAACCCCGCGGCCTGCGACAGCGTCGCCATATGGGGGCCGCCGATTTCGCGCATCGCGCGCTTGATCTCGTCGATGGTGTCGACGCCCATCGGCTTCGCCATGTCGGCGCCGGCCTCCATGAACAGCTGGCAGCGCGCGATCGCGGCGTTGATGCCCTCGACGCCGGCGGCGTCGGTGCGGCCGGCGATGAAGAAGTCGGGATCGCGCCGCGCGTCGAGCGCCGCCTTGATCTTGGCCAGCATCTGCTCGACCGCAATCACCTGCTTGCCGGGCAGATAGCCGCAGCGATTGGGAAACACCTGGTCGCTGATGAACACGCCGGCGACGCCGGCGGCCTCGAACGCGCGCACCATCTGCCGCACGTTGTTGACGCCGCCGAACCCGGTGTCGGCATCGACATAGACCGGAATCTCGACCGCCGCCGCGATGCGCGCATAGTGGTCGGCGTAATCGCGCATGTTGGATTGGCCCATGTCGGGCTGCGCCAGCATCGAGCCGATCGCCGCGTAACCGCCGGCGCAGATCGCCTCGAACCCCTCGGCTTCGATGATGCGCGCCGACAGGCCGTCATAGGCGCCGGGCATCAGCGCCAGCTTCTTGCCGGCCATGATGGCGCGGAATTTTTTGCGAACGCTCACGACGTGTTCTCCTTGCTCGTCATTCCGGGGCCGGCCGCAGGCCGGAGCCCGGAATCCATAACCACTGTCGCTTCACAAGAAAACTCGAAATTGTTCTGCAACTTCTGTGATTATGGATTCCGGGCTCGCCGCTGCGCGGCGCCCCGGAATGACGGGTCAGCGGTTATCGCGCGCGGTCTGCAGCCAGGGCTGCGCCGCGGCGGCGCCTTTTTCCCAGCTCACGATCTGGTCCATGTGCTTGAGCGTGAGCCCGATGTCGTCGAGGCCTTCAATGAGCCGCATGCGGTCGGCAGCCGCAATGTCGAAGGCGATGTCGTCGCCGCCCGGGCCGCTGATGCGCTGACTCACCAGATCGACGGTGAACGGCCCCGCGCCGTCGGCGGCGATCACGCGCGCCGTGAAGGCGTCGGCGTCGGCCGGCGCCAGCACGATCGGCAGCACGCCGTTCTGCAAGCAGTTTTCGCGGTAGATATCGGCAAAGCTGCGCGCCACGATGACGCGGATGCCGTTGGCCAGCATGCTCCACACCGCGGATTCGCGCGACGAGCCGGCACCGAAATTTTGGCCGGTCACGAGAATCCCGGCGTTGCGGAATTGCGGCTTGTTGAGCACGAAGTCGGGATTGTCGCTGCCGTCGTCGCGCCGCCGCGCGCGATGAAACAGCATGGCGCGGTAATCCTCCTTCAGCCCGCGGCCATGCAGCACCGGCGCGATTTGATCGGTGTTGATATCGTCCTGCAGAAGCGGCGCGGCGATCGCGGTGTGGCGGGTGAACACCTGCATCAGGCGGCTCCCGCCAGCACTTGCCGCACGTCGGCGATGCGGCCGGCGATGGCGCTCGCCGCCGCGGTCGCGGGCGACGCCAGATGCGTGCGCACTTTCGGGCCCTGGCGGTTTTCGAAATTGCGGTTGGTGGTGGAGACGCAGCGCTCGCCCGGCGCGCCGCGGTCGCCGTTGCCGCCGGCGCACATCGAGCAGCCGGATTCGCCCCAGAAGAAGCCGGCGTCGCGGAACACGCGGTCGAGCCCGGCCGCTTCGGCCTCGCGTTTGACGCTGCTCGAGCCCGGCACCACCATGGCGGTGACGCCCGGCGCCACGCGCCGCCCGCGCACGATGGCGGCGGCGACTTGGAGGTCCGGCAGCCGGCTGTTGGTGCACGAGCCGATGAAGACGCGGTCGATCGGCAGCCCGGCGAGCGGCGTTCCCGGCGCGAGACCCATATAGGCGTACGCGCTTTCGGCCGCGGCGCGGCGGCTCGGAGCGACGTCCGCGGCATCGGGCACGCGCCCCGAAATGCCGACCACCTGGCTCGGATCGGTGCCCCAGCTGATTTGCGGCTCGAGCGCGCTGCAATCGAGCGCAACCTCGCGATCGAATTCGGCGTCGTCGTCGCTCTCGAGCGTGCGCCAATGGGCCAGCGCCCGATCCCATAGCACGCCTTGCGGCACATACGGGCGCCCCGCAAGCCAGCCGAATGTCGCATCGTCCGGAGCGACAAAGCCCGACCGGCCGCCCATCTCGATATTGAGATTGCACAGCGTCATGCGCTGCTCGATCGGCATGGCGGCGATGGCGCTGCCGGCATATTCGACCGCATGGCCGCGCGCGCCGGCGACGCCGAGTTTGGCGATCAGGCGGAGCGCCACGTCCTTGGCGCCGACATGCGGACCGAGCCGGCCGTCGAGCCGCGCCCGCAGCCGCTTCGGGCGCTTGAGCGCCATGACCTGCGTCGCCAGAATGTGGGTCATCTCGCTGGTGCCGCAGCCGAACGCCAGCGCGCCGAGCCCGCCGACCGTGCTGGCATGGCTGTCGGGCACCGCGTGCGTCGCGCCCGGCAGCACGATGCCGAGTTCCGGCGCCACGACGTGGGAGATGCCCTGTTCGGGATCGCCGAGATCGAACAGTCTTATGCCGTTCCGCCGCGTGCCGTCGCGCATCGCCTTGAGAAACGCGGCGCCGGACGGATTGCTGTCATCGTCGCGGCCCGGTTTGGTGGCGACGGTGTGGTCCTGCACCGCAAAGGTCAGGTCCGGCCGGTGCACTGGGCGGCGCCGCTTTTCGAGGTGCGAAAAACCGTGGTGGGCGTGCAATTCGTGCAGTACGTGGCGGTCGATATAGAGCAGCTCGCGGCCATCGGCGCGCTCGCCGACCCGATGAAAGTCCCAGATCTTGTCGAACAAGGTTTTCGGCACGGCGTTACTCTGTGTCATTGTCTTGCATCGTAGCCCGGATGGCGCGGAGCGCAATCCGGGGCTCGGTTCGCCGGATTTCATTTTGGCGAATAGCGAATGGCGAGTAGCGAATAGAAGTGAGGAGTACGAGGCCGAAAACGTCCATTCGCTATTCGCCATTCGCCATTCGCTTCCGGATTGCGCCGTGCCCCCTGCGCAATCCGGGCTACAATCGGAGCATTGCCATGCCGCGCGTCGTCGGTATCGATCATCTGGTGTTGAGCGTCGGCGATTTCGCCCGCTCGAAGGCGTTCTACGACAAGGTGCTCGGCTTTCTCGGCTTCAAGCTCAAACACGACTACGCCGACATGGCGGGCTGGAGCAACGGCAAGACGCTGTTCTGGATCGCCGCGGCCGACGCACAGGGCCAAAAGCGCAAGCACCGCAAGGGCGACATCGGCTTTCATCATTATGCGTTCGAGCTGGCCAGCCGCAAGGACGTCGACGCGCTCGGCGCGTTCCTGGAACACAACGGCATGACTGTGCTCGACCCGCCCGGCGAATATTACGGCCGCAATTATTACGCCGTCTATTTCGCCGACCCCGACGGCATGAAGCTCGAAGCCATGATCTGGGCGCCGCCGCCGAAGCAGCGCAAGCCTGCGGCGCGGAAGAAAGCGCGGAAGAAAAAGTAAGACTTCGCGACTCCCTCTCCCCGCGTGCGGGGAGAGGGTCGGGGTGAGGGGGCTTAGCCGTTTCCTGAGCATCAGTTCTCTCGCTCAACCTCGCTGCATAAGAATTCCTTGCCTCGCTCAGACTCGCTGCACCGCCCCCTCACCCGCCGCGCTTCGCGCGACG
>JASHWN010000545.1 GCA_030044035.1 Xanthobacteraceae bacterium | reverse complement strand
CGTCGTCCAGCTCCTTGGCGCGCACGTATGCCGGCCGGGCGCTTATCCGCTGCCAATAGTGTGCGAAATCCGACCGCTTCTCGATCGTGCCGAACATCATGCCGAAGCCGAGCTGCGAGCCGACATAAACATCGGCGGCGAAAAAGCGTTCGCCGACCAGATACGCGCCCGCGACACCGCCCCTTCGAGTGCATCCAAGACGAGGTCGAGGCGGCCGTAGCCGATCGTGCGCTCGCGCTCCGGCGCCACCACGAAACCGAGCGCCTGGTTGCTGACCGCCGCCTCGACCGGACCGGCGGCAAAGAACAGCCAGCGGTAATAAGGGCCGCGCAGGCGGTCGCCCGGCGGCGGCGCCAAGCGCGCCTGCGGAAAGGCGTCGGCCAGATAGGCGCAGATGGCAGCCGTCTCGGTGACGACGACATCGCCATGGCGCAGCGCCGGAACCTTGCCCATCGGATTGATCGCGAGGTAAGCCGGCGCCTTCATCGTAGTCGCGTAATCGAGCACCTCGACGCGATAGGGCTCGCCGATTCCTCAAGCATCCAGCGCGCGACGCGCCCGCGCGACGTCGGATTGGTATAGAGAACAAGGCCGTCGGCCATGGCCTTATCCTTTTCCACCGCTGCACTCGAAACAAGCGCTGCGCTCACTCGGGCGCGCGCAGCCGATAGCCTATTCCGGTCTCGGTGAGAATATATTGCGGCCGCTCCGGCTCGGCTTCGATTTTTTGGCGCAGCTGGCGGACATAGACGCGCAGATATTGGGCGTCGGTCAAATCGTCCCACAGCTCGTGCAGCAAAAACCTGTGCGTCAGCACCTTGCCGGCGTGTTGCGCCAGCACGCGCAACAGGTCGTATTCCTTCGGCGACAGCTTGACCTCGTTATCGCCGATTTTGACGATGCGGCGGACGAGGTCGATGCTGAGCTCGCCGACGCGGAACACCGGCCGCTCGCCATGGACCTGCAGCTGATGGCGCATGGCCGCCCGCAGGCGCGCCAACAGCTCGTCCATGCCGAACGGCTTTGTGACGTAATCGTCGGCACCCAAATCCAGCGCCTGGACTTTGCCGGCTTCATCGTCGCGGCTCGACAGAATGACGATCGGCACCCTGTCATTGCGACTGCGGATCGATTTTAGCAGCTCGTGACCCTGCATGTCCGGCAGGCCGAGATCGAGGATGATCAGATTGGGCGATGCGTCGAGCTGTTCGAGTGCGGCCTTGCCATTCGGCGCTTCCAAGACGTGATAGCCATGCGCGGCGAGGCCCGTGCGCAGAAGCTTGCGGATCGGCGGCTCGTCGTCGATCACCAGGACACGCACCGCAGCCGCGCTCATGCTGCCGCTTCCAAGTGCTGGCTCTGGCGCGGGATCGGCAGTCGGATGGTGAAGGCGGCGCCGGAGCGATCGGTGCGGTTCGCCGCCACGATCGTGCCGTGCATCGCCTCAACGAAGCCGCGCGAGATCGCAAGTCCGAGGCCAGTGCCGGCGCGGACTTGGTCGGCTTTTTGCGCGCGGTAGAATTTATCGAAGATGTGGTCGAGGTCTTGGGGAGGAATGCCGCCACCCTCGTCGAGGACGCGCAAGTAGACGGAATCCGCGTCACGCCACGCCTGGACGCGGATCGTCGTTTCCGGCGGCGCGTATTTGGCAGCGTTGTCGAGAAGGTTGAACAAGGCCTGCTCGAACAGCACGGCGTCCACTTCCAGCATCGGCAAATCCGACGCCAGCTCGAGCTCGACCCGGTGTTGTCCCAGAATCCGGCCGGCGCGGCGTAGCGCGCTGCCGACGATCTCGGAGAGATCATGCAGGGCGACGTTCGGTGCAATCGCGCCGGATTCGAGCTTGGTCATGTCGAGCAGATTGGCGATGAAGCGATTGAGCCGCTCCGATTCGTCGATGACCGTTGTGAGCAGCTCCGCCTTCTCGCCGGCGGACAGCTTTTCGGAATAGTCGCGCAGCGTACTCGCGGCACCGAGCACGGCGGCAAGCGGCGTCTTCAGGTCGTGCGAGATCGAGGTCAGCAGCGCCGAGCGCAATCGCTCGGTCTCGGCGGTGCGCTCGACGCGGTCCATCTCCTCGACCAGCTTGACGCGTTCGATCGCAAGCGCGCCCTGATCGCACAGCGCGTCGAGCAGCCGGCGCTGATCGGGTGTAAGCAAGGGCCCCGGCTTGTCGCTGTCGATGCCCATGACGCCGACCGCGCCGCGCCCGGTATGCATCGGCAGGAACAGGCGTTTGGCGCCGGGCAGCGTGTCGGAGCCGCGGCCAGCGGTGCGGTCGTTCTGCCAGGTCCAGTTGGCGGCAGCGAGATCGGCGCTGTCGAGGATGTCCTCGGGCGGATAGCCGGCCTTGACCGCGATGCCGCTGCCCTCGGGCAACAGCAGCACCACGCGCACCTTGAGCATCAGCGCGGTCTGATAGGCGGTCGCCCACAGCACGTCGTCGAGCGTCGCGGTTCCGGCGAGCTTGCGGCTGAACGCATAGAGCGACTCGGTCGTGCGCGCCCGCTCCATCGCGGCGATCGCCAGCGTGCGGCCGCGCGCCGTGACGCCGGAGACGATGACGGCCACCAGGGTGAAAAAGCCGAAGGCGACGGCGTTGGCCGGATCGGCGATGGTCAGGGTGTAGATCGGCGGCAGGAAAAAGAAATTGTAGGCAAGCGCCGACGCCAAGCTCGCGAGCAGCGAAGGCCACAAGCCGTAGCGCACCGCGACTGCGACCACCGCGGTCAGAAACACGAGATCGACATTGCCGACGCCGATCCACGCCTTGATCAGTTCGGCGAAAGCGAGCGCGATTAGGACGGCGAGCAATGCCGCGGCATACGGTCGGACATCAAAAACTTGGACGCGGTCCGCCGCGCGGGTCGATTTCTTCGGAATGGGCTCTCCGGCGATGGTGTCCCCGGCGATGACGTGGACGCTGATGTTGCCGGACCGGCGCACCAGGTCGTGCACCACCGAGCCATGTAAAATCTCGAACCAGCGCGAGCGTGCCGACTTGCCGATGATGATTTGCGTGACGTTGTTGGCCTGCGCGTAGCCGATGACATCGTCGGCGATGCTGCGCTCGCTAGCCGGCAAGGTAATGGCTTCCCCGCCGAGCGATTCAGCAAGGCGCAGCGTGTCGGCGATGCGGTCGCGCTCGACTTCGGTCAGCTGCAGGCTGCGTCGCCCCTCGACATAGAGCGCCACCCAGGGTCCATGGAGGCGATCGGCGAGCCGCTTGGCATAGCGGACGAGGCCGGCGCAGCGCGGATCCTCGCTGATGCAGACCAGGATGCGCTCGCCAGCCGCCCACGGGCCGCGGATAGCGTGGGCCTGCATCTCGTTGAGCAATTGCTCATCGACGCGCTCAGCAGTGCGGCGCAAGGCCAGCTCGCGCAAGGCGGTGAGGTTTGCCGGGGAAAAGAAGTGCTCGAGCGCGCGCTCGGCCTGGCGCGGCACGTAGACTTTGCCTTCCTTGAGCCGTTCGATCAGGTCGTCGGGCGTCAGGTCGACCAGCTCGACCGCATCGGCGCGATCGAACACCGCGTCCGGCACGGTTTCTCGCACCCGCACGTGAGTGATCTGGGCAACGACGTCGTTGAGGCTCTCGATGTGCTGGATGTTGACGGTGGTGTAGACGTCGATGCCGCGGCTCATCAGCTCTTCGACGTCAAGGTAACGTTTCGGATGGCGGCTACCTTCGACATTTGTGTGGGCCAGTTCATCGACCAGAACGATCTGCGGATGGCGGGCGATGATGGCGTCGAGGTCCATCTCGTCGAGCCATTGGCCTTTGTAGGGGAGGCGACGGCGCGGAATGATTTCGAGGCCGGCGAGCAGCGCCTCGGTCTCCTTGCGACCGTGCGTCTCGACGATGCCGACGACGACGTCGTAGCCGTCCTTCTTGCGCGCCTGCGCCTGCAGCAGCATTTCGTAGGTCTTGCCGACGCCCGGCGCGGCGCCGACGAATATCCGCAATTTCCCTATGCGGCGCTCTTCGCGGCGCGCTGCTTCAAGC
This sequence comes from Xanthobacteraceae bacterium, assembly GCA_030044035.1. Classification (GTDB taxonomy): domain Bacteria; phylum Pseudomonadota; class Alphaproteobacteria; order Rhizobiales; family Xanthobacteraceae; genus BOG-931. The sequence goes on along the minus strand of JASHWN010000545.1, from coordinate 534 downwards.
AAGGCTTCCGGCGAGGGACGCTGTTCGGAATCGCGCCGCTGTTCGGCCATTCCAACAAAGTATCAATTCGGGCGGCGCTCCGCCAGCCTAGCCGGCGCTCAGGTGGTCGAGCGCGAGGTTAAGCTTAAGTACGTTCACGCGCGGTTCACCCAACAGTCCGAATAAACGGCCCTCCGTATTGTCTTCGACGAGCTGGTGCACGCGCGGTTCGGGCAGGTTGCGCGCTTTGGCGACGCGTGGCACCTGAAACAACGCGGCTTCGGGTGAAATTTCGGGATCGAGCCCGCTCGCCGATGTCGTCACCAGATCGGCAGGAACAGGCGCGCCGGGGTTCTCTTTTTGCAGCTTGGCGAGGTCGCCCTTGACGCGATCGACCAGCGCCTTGTTGGACGGACCGAGATTGGAGCCGCCCGAATTGGCGGCATTGTACGGCGCCGGCACGGTCTTGGTCGGGTCCTTGGGATCGGGCGCGGTCGTCGCCGACAGCCGGCCGTGAAAATATTTGTCGCTCTCAAAATCCTGGCCGATCAGCGC
>JASHWN010000544.1 GCA_030044035.1 Xanthobacteraceae bacterium | reverse complement strand
TCATTCCGAGCCTGTCGGTGCCGCTGTCGCTGGTCGGCACTTTCGGCGCCATGTATCTGCTCGGCTTCTCGCTCGACAATCTGTCGCTGATGGCGCTGACCATCGCCACCGGGTTCGTGGTCGATGACGCCATCGTCATGATCGAGAACATCGCCCGCTATGTCGAAGGCGGCATGGACCCGCTCGCCGCGGCGCTGCGCGGCTCGCAGCAGATCGGCTTCACCATCATTTCGCTGACGATCTCGCTGATCGCTGTGCTGATCCCGCTCTTGTTCATGGGCGACGTGGTCGGCCGGCTGTTCCACGAATTCGCCATCACGCTTGCCGTCACCATCGTGATCTCGGCGGTGGTGTCGCTGACCTTGGTGCCGATGATGTGCGCGCGGCTCATCCGCCATCGCGCCGACGCCGAACGCACCGGCTTCGATCTCGGCGCCGAGCGCGCCTTCAATGCCGTGATCGGCGGCTACGGGCGCGCGCTCAATTGGGTGCTCGACCGTCAGCCGCTGACGCTTTTGGTGGCGCTGGTCACGCTCGGCCTGACGCTCCTGCTTTATTACGAGATCCCGAAAGGCTTCTTCCCGGTGCAGGACACCGGCATGATCCAGGCCATCACCCAGGCCTCGCAGAGCGTGTCGTATCAGCAAATGGCGGGCCTGCAGGGCGAGCTTGCCGAAGCGGTGCTCAAGGATCCGGACGTGGTCAATCTGACCTCGTATGTCGGCGTCGACGGCACCAACCAGACGCTCAACACCGGCCGGCTTTTGATCACGCTCAAGCCCTATGACCAGCGCAAGCTGAGCGCCAGCGGCATCATCAAGCGGCTGCAGCAGGAGGTCGCCGGCGTCCAGGGCATCACGCTCTACATGCAGCCGGTGCAGGACCTCACCATCGACTCCACCATCAACCGCGCGCCCTACAATTTCGTGCTGCAGGACGCCAACGCCGACGAGTTCAACACCTGGGTGCCCAAGCTGGTGCAGCGGCTGTCGCAATTGCCCGAGATCACCGACGTGGCCAGCGATCTGCAGCAGCAGGGCTTGGAGGCTTACCTCGTCATCGATCGCGCCACCGCGAGCCGCTTCGGCATCACGCCGGCCACCGTCGACAACGCGCTCTACGACGCCTTCGGCCAGCGCATCATTTCGACCATCTACACCCAGTCCAATCAATATCGCGTCATCCAGGAGCTCGATCCCGAACTGCAAAAGGCGCTGGCCGGCCTGTCGTCGATCTATCTGCCGTCATCGTCGTCGACCACCAACGGCCAGGTGCCGCTGTCGGCGATCGTCCACGTCGAGCAGCGCACCGGGCCGCTCCTGATCACGCATTACGGCCAGTTTCCCGCCACCACGATTTCGTTCAACACCGCGCGCGGCTATTCGCTCGACGCCGCGGTCGCCGCCATCCAGAAGGCGGAAGCCGACGTCGGCCTGCCCGACAGCTTCATCACCGCGTTCCAGGGCACCGCGGCGGCGTTCCAGTCGTCGTTGAGCAATGAAGTGTTCCTGTTCATCGCCGCGATCGTCGCCATGTACATCGTGCTTGGCGTGCTCTACGAGAGCTTCATTCATCCGGTCACCATTCTGTCGACCTTGCCGTCGGCCGGCGTCGGCGCGCTGCTGTCGCTGATGCTGCTCGGCTACGACCTCGACGTCATCTCGATCATCGGCATCATTTTGTTGATCGGCATCGTCAAGAAGAACGGCATCATGATGATCGACTTCGCGCTCGATGCCGAGCGGAACGAAGGCTTGGCGCCGCGCGAGGCGATCTATCAGGCGTCGCTGCTGCGCTTCCGGCCGATCCTGATGACCACCATGGCGGCGATCCTCGGCGCGCTGCCGCTGATGCTCGGCACCGGCACCGGCTCCGAATTGCGGCATCCGCTCGGCGTCGCGCTGGTCGGCGGCTTGATCGTCAGCCAGCTGCTGACGCTGTTCACCACGCCGGTGATCTACCTTTATTTCGATCGGCTGGCGGTGCGGCTGACCGGGCGGCCGCCGGCCAATCCGCTGCCGCGCGCCGAGCCGGCCGAATGAACATCTCGGCACCCTTCATCGCCCGCCCGGTGGCGACCACGCTGCTGACGCTCGGCATCGCCTTTGCGGGCGCGCTCGGCTTCTCCAGGCTGCCGGTGGCGCCGCTGCCGCAGGTCGACTTTCCCACCATATCGGTGTCGGCGCAGCTGCCCGGCGCGAGCCCGATGACGGTCGCCACCAGCGTCGCCGAGCCGCTGGAGCGCCATCTCGGCCAGATCGCCGACGTCACCGAGATGACGTCGAAGTCCGGCATCGGCCAGACCCGCATCACGCTGCAGTTCGATCTCAACCGCGACATCAACGGCGCGGCGCGCGACGTACAGGCCGCGATCAACGCCGCGCGCGCCGATCTGCCGGCATCGCTGAAGACCAATCCGACCTACCGCAAGGTCAACCCGGCCGACGCGCCGATCCTGATCCTGTCGCTGACCTCGAAGACGCTCACGCCCGGCCAAATCTACGACGCCGCGAGCAACGTCTTGGCGCAGCGGCTGTCGCAGCTCTCCGGCATCGGCCAGGTCATCATCGGCGGCTCGGCGCTGCCGGCGGTGCGCGTCGAGCTCAATCCGCAGGCGCTGTTCAAATACGGCATCGGCCTCGAGGACGTGCGCGCCGCGCTCGCTTCCGCCAACGCCAACAGCCCGAAGGGCACCATCGACGACGGCGACCAGCGCTATCAGCTCTACACCAACGACCAGGCCACCAAGGCGGTGGATTACATCCCGCTGGTCATCGCCTATCGCAACGGCGCCGCGGTCAAGCTGTCCGACGTCGCCAAGGTCAACGATTCGGTCGAAGACGTGCGCAATCTCGGCCTGTCGAACGGCCAGCCCTCGGTGCTGGTCATCCTGTTCCGGCAGCCCGGCGGCAACATCATCGACACCATCGACGGCGTGAAGGCGGAGCTGCCGCATCTCGAAGCGGCGCTGCCGGCCGACATCAATGTCGGCATCGCCATCGACCGCTCGACCACCATCCGCTCGTCGCTGCACGACACCGAGACCACGCTGATCATCGCCATCATCCTCGTCACTTTCGTCGTGTTCCTGTTCCTGCGCGACATCCGCGCCGCCGCGATTCCGAGCGTCGCCGTTCCGGTATCGATCCTCGGCACGTTCGGCGCCATGTATCTGCTCGACTACAGCCTCGACATTCTGTCGCTGATGGCGCTGACCATCGCCACCGGCTTCGTGGTCGACGACGCCATCGTCGTTCTGGAAAACGTATCGCGCCATCTCGAAGCGGGCATGCCGCGGATGCAGGCGGCGCTGCGCGGCGCGCGCGAGGTCGGCTTCACCGTGCTGTCGATCAGCCTGTCGCTGGTCGCCGTGTTCATGCCCATCCTTTTGCTCGGCGGCGTGCTCGGCCGGCTGTTCCGCGAGTTCACCATGACGCTGTCGCTGGCGATCCTGATTTCGCTGGCGATCTCGCTGACCACGACGCCGATGATGTGCTCGCTGTTTTTGCGGCAGCGCCGGGCCGGCGAAACGCGCGGCCGGTGGTTCGACAAGCTGATCGGCGTTTACGAACGCTCGTTGGGCTGGGCGTTGCGCCACAGCCGCCTGGTGTTCGCGATCTTTTTGTCCGCCATCGTGCTCAACGGACTTTTGATCTACGTCATTCCCAAAGGCTTTTTCCCGCAGCAGGATACCGGCCGACTGATCGGCATGCTGCAGGCCGACCAAAGCGTCTCGTTCCAGGCGATGACGCAAAAGCTGCAGCAGATGACGGCCATCGTGCAGGCCGATCCCGCCGTCGAGCACGTCGTCGGCTATACCGGGGTGGGCAGCGGCGGCGGCTTCGGCCAGATCAATACCGGCTCGGTATTCGTGTCGTTGAAGCCGATCTCGCAGCGCCCGCCGGTCGGCGTGGTGATCAACCGGCTGCGGCCGAAGCTGGCGCAGGTGCCCGGCGGCCGGCTGTTTCTGTTCCCGGTTCAGGACATCCACGCCGGCGGCCGCCAGACCAACGCCCAATATCAGTACACGCTGCAATCCGACAGTCCCGAGGAGCTCACCGCCTGGACGCCGAAATTGGTGCAGGCGCTGGAGCACAGCAAGGTGCTCGCCGATGTCAACTCCGATCAGCAGGAAAAGGGCCTCGAGACCGACATCGTCATCGACCGCGACAGCGCGGCGCGGCTCGGCATCACGCCGGCGCAGATCGACAACACGCTGTACGACGCGTTCGGGCAGCGCCAGGTCTCGGTGATCTACAGCGCGATCAACCAATATCACGTCGTCATGGAGATCGACCCGCGCTACACCAACGACCCGGCGACGCTGAGCGACATTTACGTGGCGACCTCCGGCGGCACCGCTGCCGGCACCGCGGTCTCGAACCTGCCGGTCGGCACCGTCACGCCGCCGCGGGCGCAGACGGCAAGCGCGGCCGCGTCAAATGCGGCAAGCTCTGCGGCCAACGCCAACATCAATTCGGCGCGCAACGCCGCCATCAATGCGCTTGCCAATACCGGCAAGGGCGCCACGTCCTCAGGCGCCGCGGTCTCGACCAACCTGGAGACGATGATTCCGTTGTCGGCGGTGACCCATTACGGCCCCGGCAACACGCCGCTCGCGGTCAATCATCAGGGCCTGTTCGTCGCCTCGACCATCTCGTTCAACCTTTACCCCGGCGCCACGCTCGGCGAGGCCACGGCCGAGATCAACCAGGCCATCAACGACCTGCACATGCCGGCTTCGATCCACGGCGAGTTTTCCGGCGACACGCAATTGTTCGCCCAGTCGGCGCGCAGCGAAATGGTCTTGATCGTCGCGGCGATCGCCGCCGTCTACATCCTGCTCGGCATCCTGTACGAGAGCTACATTCATCCGATCACCATCCTGTCCACCCTGCCCTCGGCCGGCGTCGGCGCGTTCTTGGCGCTGATGCTGTTCCACACCGAGTTCGACATCATCGGCACCATCGGCGTGATCCTGCTGATCGGCATCGTCAAGAAGAACGCCATCCTGATGGTCGATTTCGCCATCGACGCCAAGCGTTCGCGCGGCTTGAGCTCCTACGACGCGATCTACCAGGCCTGCCTGCTGCGCTTCCGCCCGATCATGATGACGACCTGCGCCGCCATCCTCGGCGCCATCCCGCTGGCGCTGAGCTTCGGCAACGGCGGCGAAATCCGCCGCCCGCTCGGCATCTCCATCGTCGGCGGACTTCTGATCAGCCAATTGCTGACGCTCTACACCACGCCGGTGCTCTATCTCTATCTCGACCGCCTCGGCGAATCGTTCCGCCGCTGGCGCGCGCGACTGCTGCCGGGGCTGTTTGGAGCGCCGCCGGCCCCGGCGGAGTGACACCAACCGCTATAATTCTTGGTTTGTCATGGTGACGACAACGCGCTGAGGTCTGTT